>NZ_DATMTE010001025.1:0-3217 GCF_035564935.1 Chitinophaga sp.
AATACTGACAGGCGTTGAAGTGGCTTTGGTTATTTTTCAAATGGCATGCAGTAAAAAACAGGGAGCAGATACTCCCGGTCCTCCAACTAATCCGCCGGTTGTAACCCCGGTTCCTTACCCGGGGTTGCAGCTGGCATTAACCAACGACGCCTCCAAACAGATAGAGCTGTATGATCCGATGGCGACCGACTGGAATACTGCGGAGGCAAAAAAGTGGACATGGTCGCCCACCACCGGGCTGGGTTTCAGCGCCAATGAAATCAAGAGTTTTGGCGGCGGTACCGATTTCAAAGTGCGGAAAATGAAAACCAGGCAGGATGCTACTTATGCCGCTATCAGCGACAATGGTATGGCTGCTTTGGTAGCCTATCCCTCCGGTCAGCGGGTATGGTCAAAATTGATTTCCGGCAACCTGCATTCGGCAGAACTGCTGCCTAATGGCAATATCGCCCTGGCAGCTTCCGATGGTAACTGGATCAGGGTATATGCCGCTTCACAGGGACCGGATAACAATACCTATGCGGAGTTTACTTTGGGTGCAGCGCATGCGGTGTTGTGGGACCCGGTTATTAACGGCTTGTGGGTGATAGGCCAGGACTTAACCAATAATACGCATATCCTCACCGCCCTGGCGGTTGGCGGCACTGATGCCAACCCGGAGTTAACTGAATTAAAACAGTACCGGGTTACATTACCCACCGTTTGGGGGCATGAAGTAAGCGCGTATTACGGTAATACCAACCTGTTGTGGGTTACTACCAACGGAGGTGAATACGTCTTCAATAAAACTACGAAAACCTTTTCCATGGCTCCTACCAACAACCTCACTTTTGTGAAAGGAATGGGAAATCAACCCAGCGGGCAAATTGTACTGGTGCGACCGGATGCCAATAAAAACCCACGCCCTGCAGTTAGTTGCCCGCTTAATAACTGGTCGTCCAGCACGGTTGATTTTTACACATCCGGCGGACAATGGCAGGGATCAAGAATAGTGAATGGCGCCTGCTTTTATAAGGTGAAAATAGTTTACGATAATTATCAGTAATGTACTTTAGCAAATATGTAAAGATATATACCTGTTGCCTGGCGTTACTGGGCTTTAGTGTCGGGAATAGCGCTGCGCAACAGGCTGCGCCGGCGCTGATCCCGATGCCGCGCTCAGTAAAAACGGATACGGGTAGCTTTATTTTCAGCTCCAATACATTGATCCGGGCGGATGTGAAAGCGCAGCGTGTTGTTGATTATTTCAAAGGCCAGCTTTTCAGCCGCTGGAAATTTAACAACAAAGTAGCAACAGGCGCCGCAGAAAACGCGGAACTGGTTATTACTACCAGCGGTGCAGAACAATTGCCCGAAGAAGGATACCGGTTATCGGTAACCCCTGCGGGCATTACACTTACAGGCCGCAATGCGGGCTTGTTTTACGGGATGCAAACTTTGTTGCAGCTGATCTCCGGACCCGTAAACGGCGCCGTTGCCATTCCCTGTGTAACCATAGAGGACGCTCCCCGTTTTGGTTATCGCGGGCTTATGCTGGATGTGTCCCGGCATTTCTTCACAGTAGAACAGATCAAAGATCTGCTGGACATGATGGCGTACTATAAACTGAACCGTTTTCACTGGCACCTTACCGACGACCAGGGTTGGCGGCTGGAAATCAAAAGCTGCCCTGAACTTACACAGGTAGGCGCCTGGCGTGTGCCGCGCATTGAGTTTGGTGGTAACACCCTGCCGCCGCAACCCGGCGAAAAGGCCACCGATGGCGGATTCTATACACAGGAACAGGTGAAAGACGTGATCCGCTACGCTGCCGAAAGACATATTGAAATACTGCCGGAAATTGATGTGCCAGGTCATTCAATGGCGGCTATTGCCGCATACCCCGAATTATGTGTGACGCGTAATAAAGATATTAAAGTAAATCCCGGCAGCAGCTTTGCCAAATGGTTTCCCAATGGCGGCTATGAAATGTATGAAGACAATTCGCTTAATCCCACTGATGAGCGGGTGTATACATTTCTTGACAAAGTATTCGGAGAAGTAGCCGCATTATTTCCCTACCCGTATATACATATCGGGGGAGATGAATGTTATAAAGGCTTTTGGGAGAAGGATGCCGCAGTGCAGTCCTTTATGAAAACGCATCGTATCAGGAACACCCATGAGCTGCAAAGCTATTTCATTTCAAGATTGAATAAGATCATCCAGTCCAAACACAAAAAGCTGATCGCCTGGGATGAAGTAGCAGAGGGCAATGTGAAAGACAGTATTACGATAATGAGCAGGTTTGGTGAAAAGGCCGCCATTGCACAAATCAGGAAAGGGCTGGATATAGTGCTGGCGCCGGGCGGCAACGGGCTTTATTTTGATTATGCCCAAAGCGCATCGGACCAGGAGCCTTCCAGTCATGGTGGCGATGCCCCGGCATGGAAAGCGTATAAGTATAACCCCGGATATCCCGCATTATCTGCAGAAGAACGTAAACATATTATGGGCGTGGAAGCCTGTATATGGACAGAAAACATTGCTGATGTTTCAAAGCTCCAATATATGATGCTTCCGCGTATGCTGGCGCTGGCCGAAACAGGATGGTCGGATGAAACGGTAAAAGACTATCTTCGTTTCGCCGGCACAGCATTACCATTGCACCTGGAACGCTTTGATAAAGCCGGTATCAACTACCGCGTGCCCACGGTGTTTAATTACACTGATTCTACTATTGCAACCGGTAGCTTCCGGTTTGAAGTAGTGCAGCCGCCCGTACCGGGAGCCAGGATATTTTATACGCTGAATAACCGGCCTCCGGGAGATTATGATCATGAATACACCACACCGGTAACTATCATTGTTCCGAAAGGAAAAACGATCACACTTAAAACTATCGTTATTACTCCTGCGGGCCGCAGAAGTATTATTACACGCACGGTGCTGGACAATAGTAATAAATCTGAAAATCAATAATAACTTATGCAAAAGCGCATCTGCCAATTCTTATTCGGTGTTTTAACTATCGCTGTTGTATTGATGGGCTCCATGGTAAAGGCACAGCAGCCATTAGAACGCTTTGAAAAGGTGGCTGCCGGTTTTAAAAGTCCTGGCCGGGATTATGGAACAGTACCATTCTGGGTATGGAATACGAAAATCACCAAAAGCAACATCGATTCCATGCTGAATGACTACCGGAAAAATGATTTTGGTGGCATCATTATTCATCCCC
>NZ_DATMTE010001026.1:0-6083 GCF_035564935.1 Chitinophaga sp.
AAAATACATGAGTTTGTATGATGATCATGAAGCAGCTGAAAAAGCCGGCGTCATTTCCCGGTGATGCGGTACACGCACCGGCGCTGCCCATCCAGTATATGTTCCAGGCGTTCCACTTTTGCATGTTTCCCGATAATAGCGGAAAACAATTCCTGTTCCAACTGGCAGAACCGGCTGCAGCAGGTAGCGGCCGCCTGTATGGGACAATGATTTTCTATAAGCAGGTAACTGTTTCCTTCATTAACACAGGAGGCCATGTAACCCTCACGGTTACGGATATCCGCTAATGCGCGCACGCGGCTTTCTGTAGTGGTGGACCCTTTCAGTTCTTCCTGGTATTTTTCCAGGGTACTTTGGGCGGCAGCATCAAGTACGCCCTCCATCATGGCTGCGGGAAGCGTTTTGGTCATGTTGCACAGCAGCCGTAGCGCCAGGTCCTGGTGCCGGTCGGGAAAACGGGCATTGCCCGCTTCCGTGAGCGACCAGATCTGTTTTGGTCTGCCCCTGCCCTTTGCCTCCGTGGTGGCCTGTACCAGCCCTTCATTTGCCAGCTTGAGCAGCTGAAACCTGGCGCCTTCCATCGTTACCTTCAGTTCCTCCGCCAGTTTACACAAGGGTTGCGGCCCCTGTGCTTTCAGTATCCATATCGCCCGCTCATTATCGGCAAAGTTATTATTCATAATAAACAAAGTGTTTATTTGGTTTATTCGGCAAAGATACTATCTTTGTCCCATAAAGAAAACGATCCTTTGTAATACGTAACACCGGTAATGCAGCGGAATATGGCGATGTGCATATTCATTGCTGCCTTCTGTGGCGGCACGTTGATGTGTAACAATGTGCATATTCATTGCCTGTCCATACCTGCGCCTTCGTACACATGCCAGCGCGCAGCGCATATGTACCCGGTGCAGTGATACGTATTTCAAACTGCGCTCCTGCATATACCGGCCGGCAGGGCCCTCCGTCCGGTAGCAATCTTACAATGCAAACCATCAGTTACCGCCGGAATATCATTGCCGGTACAGGTGGCCACATGTCTTACTAAAAAATAAAAATGATGAAAATAGCCATATTAATCGGAAGTATCCGGCAGGGAAGGCAATCACAGAAAATTGCCCATTACCTGCAGAAAAAACTAACAGACAGGGGACTGGATACCGACCTGGTAGACCTGGCGCAAACGCAGCTCCCCATGCTGGAAGAGCGGGTGGGTATTCATCCGCAACTGCCGCAGGTGGTAAAGGACCTGAGTATCCGGCTGCATGCCGCAGATGCGCTGATATTTGTTACACCGGAATACCACGGCAGCTTTTCGGGTGTACTGAAAAATGCATTGGATTATTTCAGCAGCGAATTTTCGCGGAAAGCCATCGGGATTGTTACGGTAAGCGCCGGTAAACTCGGTGGTATCAATGCCGCCACACAGCTGCAACAGGTGATCCTCAGCGTGGGCGCTTATGCACTGCCGGTAAAACTGCTGGTACCGGAGGTATATGGCGCCTTTACAGACACGCAGGAACTTACCAGCGAACACACGGCCAAATCGGCCGCCCGGTTCCTGGATGAATTTTACTGGCTTGCCAGCGCTGTTTACGAAAAAAAGAAAGCAGCGGTAACTATTTAATCAGGCCGCCGGCGCGGGTTCCAACGGGCAGGAACCAACGCCGGTTGCTTTTTTCCTGCACCACTCCCCTTTCTGCTCCAATAACCCATACCAGGAAGCGTGAAAAAAATAATATCTTGTTGCGATATTGTACAATATTTGCAGCGCGGATTCGTCTTCACCTGGAAATCCTTTTAAAAGCCGCGTCCCGCTAAACACACCAGTTAATAATGAAACAAAAAGAGGGTAGTAAAAAGAAAGAAGCCGGCATTTTCAGTCTCCTGCAACCCTATATGGGTATGGTTAGTTTACTGATCCTGTTTACACTGCTGAGCAATGGCCTTAACCTGTGGTTACCCAAAATTATAGGAAATGGGATCGACAGCTACGGGCACGGTACCTTTCAGCTGAATGCATTGCTGACAAAATTTATAGTGGCGGTGGTCATCATCCTGCTGTTTACCTACCTGCAGAACATCATACAAACATATGTGTCGGAAAAAGTAGCGCGCAACCTGCGTACTAAAATATCGGACAAGATCTCCGGCCAGAGCTATGCCTGGGTAGAGCAGGCCAATCCGTCGCGGCTGCTTACCAACCTGATTGCCGATGTGGATTCTATCAAGCTGTTTGTTTCGCAGGCTATCGTATCGCTGGTGTCGTCCTTATTTATTATTATAGGCGCCAGCGTACTGCTGCTCACCATTAACTGGGAACTGGCGCTGGCAGTGATTGCCACGCTACCCGTAATAGGAATCACCTTTTTCCTGGTATTACGTAAAGTGAGGTCCCTGTTCATTAAAAGCCGGGAGGTAATGGATTGGCTGAATAAAGTGATCAATGAAAGTATACTTGGTGCGGCGCTGATCCGTGTCATCAATTCACAGCAGCTGGAATACCAGAAATTCCTGGATGCGAACGGCAAAGCAATGGATTTTGGTTTATCCATTGTAAAGCTTTTTGCGGGGCTGATCCCTGTGATCACATTTACTGCGGGTATAGCCAATCTTATCATCCTGGCGCTGGGTGGTCATTTCGTGATAACCGGCAGTATGAGCCTCGGCGATTATGCCGCCTTCAGCAGTTATCTTGCCTTACTGATCTTCCCGATACTGGTGATCGGCTTTATGAGTAATATTATTGCCCAGGCCACCGCTTCCTATCAAAGGATCAGTAATGTGATCAACATGCCCGACATTATGCCGGCAGGTACTGTTACTACGCCTGTTAAGGGAGATATTCAATTCCAGGGGGTAAACGTAAACTACGGTCAGAAACCGGTGCTCAAGGATATTTCCTTCTCCATCAAAGCCGGGTCGAAGGTGGCTATTATCGGGCCTACTGCCGCCGGGAAAACACAGTTGCTATATCTTCTTACAGGTTTACTCAAACCTTCTTCCGGTACCGTGCTGGTAGACGGGCGCCCGGTAAGCGAATATGACGGCGAATCCTTTCATAGCCAGGTGGGTTTTGTATTCCAGGACAGTATCATCTTTAATATCAGCATCCGGGAAAATATAGCGTTCAATGAAACTGTTACCGAAGCGGCTATGGAAAAGGCATTGCGCACTGCTGCACTGAAGGAATTTACAGAAACCCTTCCGGAAAAACTGGATACCATTGTTTCAGAAAGAGGTGCCAGTCTTTCCGGTGGACAAAAACAACGCATCATGCTGGCCCGCGCGCTGGCCATTAACCCGAAGATCCTGCTGCTGGATGATTTTACCGCCCGTGTAGACACCAATACGGAAAAGAAAATCCTTGCAAATGTACAAACGGAATACCCCGGTATCACGTTACTTTCTGTAACGCAGAAAATATCCTCGGTAACGCATTACGACCAGATCATCCTGCTCATGCAGGGTGAAATTATTGCGACCGGCAAACACGAAGAGTTGTTGCATACCAGTCCGGAGTACATCCAGATCTTTAATTCCCAACAAAGTACCAGCAATTATGAATTACAATCTTAATAAGTTTACGGAGAAAGAGCAGAAGACTTCCAACTACTCCGCATTCAGAAATTTGCTGAAGCTGATTTCGCATGAAAGAAGGAACCTGGCAGTAGCTTTAACGGCTATCCTGCTCAATTCTGTACTCAACCTGCTGGGACCTTTCTTAATAGGTTATACCATCGATCATTATGTGCAGCATAAACAATACCATGGCGTACTGGTCTTTTCCGGTATCCTGCTGGGGCTTTACCTGGTGGCGTTATTCACCAGTTACTTCCAGACAAAGCTGATGGGAGGTGTTGGGCAGCGTACCCTGTTTACCCTCCGGAATGCTATTTTTAGTAAGATACAGCAACTGCCGGTAGCCTTCTTTAACCAGAACAAAGCAGGGGACCTTATATCCCGTGTTAATAATGATACGGATAAACTCAACCAGTTCTTTTCACAATCGCTGATGCAGTTTGTAGGCAACATCTCCACCATGATTGGCGCGGGTGTTTTCCTGCTTATCATCAATTATAAAGTTGGCATTGCCGCGCTGGCGCCGGCTTTACTGATACTCATCTTTACCCGGGTATTATCTCCCTGGGTAAAAAGAAAAAATGCCGAAAACCTGAAAACGGTGGGTAACATGAGCGCTGAAATACAGGAAAGCCTGAGTAATTTTAAAGTAATAGTAGCGTTTAACCGCCGCGATTATTTCCGGCAGCGTTTCCAGGATGCCAACGAAAAAAACTACCGGAGCGCCATAGGCACCGGTCTGGCCAACAATGTGTTCCTGCCGTTCTATGCCATGTGCGCCAGTATTGCACAATTGCTGGTATTAACCGGCGGTATCTACCTGATCACACAGGGCGAATTTAGTATAGGCTTACTCGTTAGTTACCTGGCATACGCCACTTATTTTTATAATCCACTGCGGCAACTGGCCACACTGTGGGCCAATTTCCAGGTGGCCATGGCCGGCTGGGACAGGATCTCCGAAATACTCGGCCTGGAAACAGACCTCGTAACAGTGCCTGCTGCAACGGCTTCCGGCAATACAACAGCGCTGCTGGAATTCAGGAATGTACATTTTGGTTATCCAGAAGGAAGGGAAATTCTGCACAACATCAGTCTTTCGCTGGAAAAAGGAAAAACTTACGCCCTGGTAGGCCCAACCGGTGGCGGTAAAACCACTACCGCTTCGCTGATCGCACGTTTGTACGATCCCACGCAGGGCATGGTGCTGCTGGATGGCAGGGATATCCGCAGTTACAGCGCAGAAGCGCGTTCGCAGAAAATAGGCTTTATCCTGCAGGAACCTTTCCTGTTTACCGGAACGGTAAAAGAAAATATCCTGTATGGCAACCCTGCTTACAAAGATTTTTCGAACGAACAACTCACCGCAGTGATCAGGGAATCTAATCTTGAAAAGTTGCTCGCTATTTTTGAAAACGGGCTGGATACAAAAGTTCTTTCAGCTGGCGACAGTGTGAGCCTGGGGCAAAAGCAGCTGATTGCCTTTATGCGTGCTGTATTACGTAAGCCCGACCTGCTGATCCTGGATGAAGCCACCGCCAACATCGATACAGTAACCGAACAATTACTTGGAGAAATCCTGGAAAAATTACCGGAAAGCACCACGCGGGTGATCATTGCCCATCGTTTGAATACCATTGAAAATGCCGACGAAATATTTTTTGTAAACTCGGGAGAAGTAACACGGGCGGGGTCTTTACAAAATGCGATGGAAAAATTGTTGCACGGCGTAAGGGCAAGCTGATCCATGGTTGCCATGCAAATTATCAGTAAGCTGTGAAAGTGTCTTTCATGCAGGTACTGTAATATTCCACAACAAACAGCTTCGTTAGTAGATGGCAATATTACACTACAACGAACACCGTGCGAAAGTCCTGAATTTTTGTTATATTCACTACATGTCAAAATTCAAAGACGTAGTGGTAACACTATCCAAAAAGCATCCACAAACCGGTGAGCCTGCACAGGCAGGTCACACGTTTGTGATAGGCGTATTAGGTAAAAAAACTGCCTTTTACGAAATCCAGACGGAGCAGTTAAACAATCTTCATAATGATGATCTGCAAAAAGCATTGTTTAACCTGCTTCACCCGCAAACCCCGCATCATTAGGCTTGCCATTTTTTCGACAACAGGCAATTCCTGAGAATTGTTTTAATGACCGCCCACGCTGCAGCTACCTGTATAAAGGCGCTGCTTCACTTCCCTGCGGCATTTTTTTATAAACAAAGGGCTCAAATTTACCCGTATGTGATCTATATCTGTCAGATATGGGTCATATACGGCATTAAGAAGGCCGCAGCGGTGAATAAAAAACGATGCCTAAAGATCAGGACACGTCATTGTCTTCTTTAGTGTCAAAAAAATCAAACGATGCTTAAATCTAACAAAATATTGTCTGTAGCTCCGGGCTTAAAATCAAATGATAATCGAATCAGATAGAATACCTACCTGTATTCCGTCGCCTAAGAAAAAGGGTGATCAAATCTAATAAAATATCTA
>NZ_DATMTE010001027.1:0-8255 GCF_035564935.1 Chitinophaga sp.
AAATATTTGTCCGCACTAAGTCGAAAACCTTATCTTTGACCCTTCTGAATTTAAAATAATTTTTCTATGAGTTTTGAAATTACCGGAAAGCTGATTGTGAAGTACAACACGGTGCAACGTAGCGAAACTTTTAAAACAAGAGAGTTCGTTATTGAGAAGTCTGACGACATCAATGGCCGTGTTATCAACAACTATATAAAGTTTCAGTCGGTGCAAGACCGCACTGGTATTGTAGACCGGTTCAATGAGGGCGAAAACGTTAAAGTTTATTTCAATATCAAAGGCACCAGATGGGAAAAAGATGGTAAAGTGAATTATATCACCAACCTGGATGCATGGCGTATGGAATCTGTTATGGCAGCACCTGCTCCGGGCGCAGATCCAATGCCTAATTACAATACTCCTCAAATGCCGGCCAGCGGCGGAGATGGTGGCGACGACCTGCCTTTCTAAGCTGAAAGCATAAAAGCTGTTGAAGCGAAGACATAAGCGGATAAAATCCCCTTTGTGTCTTCGCTTTACTCATTTTTATACATTACCCCGTATTGCGTATCTTTGCCGCAGTTTTAGGATAAACACCTAACCGCTAACATGATACAGCAAATATCTCTCAAATTACTGCCGGCCGATGCCGCCTCCAATACACGTATTATTCAGCACGCCGCTGATGCCCTCAGCATAAAAACAACCACCATCACGGGATTCAACCTGCTGAAACGCTCTATAGACGCGCGTTCCAAACAAGTGTTCTTTGTTCTTACCATACAGGTGTTTGTGAATGAACCATTTGAAGAAAGGCAACATACCCATCCGGTATATCCTTCCCTGCCAGCCAATGCACCACAAGTGCTCATTGCAGGAGCAGGCCCCGCAGGACTCTTCGCAGCACTGCGGCTCATAGAAGCAGGCATAAAACCCGTTATACTGGAACGCGGTAAAGATGTACGCGCAAGGCGCCGCGACCTCGCTGCCCTTAATAAAACAGGTATCGTAAACCCCGACTCCAACTACTGCTTCGGCGAAGGCGGCGCCGGTACCTACTCCGATGGCAAACTATACACCCGCTCCAATAAACGCGGCGATATAAACCGCATCCTCAATATATTCGTCCACTTCGGCGCAGAAGACAAAATCATGATCGACGCGCACCCGCATATTGGTACCAACAAACTCCCGCATATCATCACCGCTATGCGCGAACAGATCATCAACAGCGGCGGAGAAGTGCACTTTGAACAAAAAGTAAGCGCCATACAAATCAGCAATGGCGCCGTTACCGGCGTACAAACCGCTACAGGACAGGTATTTGAAGGCAAACAACTCATTCTCGCCACAGGCCACTCTGCCCGCGATATATTTATCATGCTCCACCAGCAAAACATTTTGCTGGAAGCCAAACCTTTTGCACTTGGTGTACGCGTGGAACATCCACAGGAACTGATAGACAGTGCACAATACCATTGCAGCGTGCGGGGCGAATACCTCCCGCCTGCCAGCTACAGCCTCGTGGAACAGGTAGAAGGCCGCGGCGTATTCTCTTTCTGTATGTGCCCCGGTGGCATAATTGCCCCCGCAGCTACAGATCCGGGCGAACTGGTGGTAAACGGCTGGTCGCCTTCCAAACGGAACAACCCCTTCGCTAATTCAGGCATGGTGGTCACTGTAGATGAATCAGACTTCGCACCATTTGCACATCACGGCCCGCTTGCCGCCATGTACTTTCAACAGGCCGTTGAAAAACAGGCGTATCATGCAGGCGGCGGTAATTTCGTAGCGCCGGCACAACGTATGACCGACTTCGTGAATAAAAAAGTATCCGCTTCCCTGCCTGAATGCTCCTATGTACCCGGCCTTAACAGCGCCGACCTGCGCAGCGTATTACCTGGAGTGGTGCACCAGCGCCTCGCCGGCGCCTTTAAAGCATTTGGCCGCAAAATGAAAGGATATTATACAGAAAACGCAGTGCTGGTGGCTACAGAGTCCCGCACCTCTTCACCGGTGCGCATTCCACGCAACAACGATACGCTGGAACACCCGCAGGTGGCCGGCCTCTATCCCTGCGCAGAAGGCGCCGGGTATGCCGGCGGAATCGTATCTGCTGCAATGGACGGAGAACGCATAGCCGCTATCATCGCCGCAAAACTATCATAGAGATATTATGATTATTTATTGGGGATTAATCATTAATTTTTCATCATGAACCTACTGGAAGTTAAACACCTGAAAAAACATTATGAAACCCACATAGCGGTGGATGATGTAAGCTTTGATATACAACAGGGCAACATCTTTGGTTTACTGGGGCCCAATGGCGCCGGTAAAACAACCCTCCTGCGCATGATTACAGGCATCTTCTACCCGGATGAAGGCCAGATCCTTTTCAACGGACAAAAATTTGATCCCGAAAACGATGTACAGCACATCGGCTATATGCCGGAAGAAAGAGGGCTTTATAAAAAAATGATGGTAGGCGAACAAACCCTCTACCTCGCCCAACTCAAAGGACTTAGCCGGAAAGACGCTGTGCAGAAGATCAAATACTGGTTCGATAAATTCGATATCAACTCCTGGTACAACAAACGCGTGGATGAACTCAGTAAAGGCATGCAGCAGAAAGTTCAGTTCATCTCCACCATCCTGCACCAGCCCAAACTGCTCATCCTCGATGAACCCTTTTCCGGACTGGATCCCATCAACTCCAATCTCATCAAACAGGAAATATTCAACCTGAGCCGGCAAGGCACAACCATCATCTTTTCTACCCACCGTATGGAACAGGTGGAAGAGATCTGCGATCATATTATGCTGATCAACAAAGGCCACAAGATACTGGATGGCAGCATAAAACAAATCCAGCAGGACTTTAAACAGGGTCTCTTCAAAATAGGGCTGGGCATTATGCCTAATCCTGCACAAATGGCTACTTATCACTTTAATATTGTGCAAACACATGATAAGGCCTTTACCGTGAAAATGAATGAAGACAGCAGTACTAACGATATCCTGCTGCATTTCATCCGGCAAGACATTCCTGTTACGTATTTTGAAGAAATCCTGCCTTCTATCAACGAAGTATTCATCACCCAGGTACAGCAAACTGAAAACAGCAACGCACCCGTAGCTGCTTTGCCGCTAACCTGATTAACCTGCTACTTATGGAGAAAATCTGGCTCATCATAAAAAGAGAATTTTTTACCCGCGTACGTAAAAAATCATTTCTCATCACCACCTTGCTGGTACCATTGGCCTTTGCCGCTATGATCATTGTACCCATTCTGCTGTCCACCTCTTCCAGTGAGCACAAGCTCATTGCCGTGGTGGATAAGAGCGGGCTGTTTGAAAATAAATTCCCCGACTCCAAGGGTGTTTATTTCAAATATGTGCAAGATCAGCCGGTTGACAGTCTCAAGCTGCATTACAGCGAACTGGGATACGAAGGAGTCCTGTACATCCCCGATTTTGATATCAGCAGGCCATCGGGATTTGAGTTTTACAGCAGCGGCCAGGCAAGCATCACTATAGAAAACAGCATCAACAAGGATATCAACAGTATCATCGAAAAGAAACGCATGGAGCTGCGGGGCATTGACCAGTCAAAGATGGATGAGATCAGGTCTGATGTGGAAGTCACTTTTAAAAACGGGAAGGATGAAAAGAAAGGCAGCTCCTGGGTGGCCTATGGCGTGGGTTATGCCAGTGGGTTCATCATCTATTTTGTGCTCCTGCTGTTTGGCACCTCCGTAATGAGAGGTGTAATGGAAGAAAAAGTGAGCCGTATTGCAGAAGTAATGATCTCCAGCGTAAAGCCTTTCCAGCTGATGATGGGAAAAATTACCGGCATAGCGGCAGTAGGCCTGTTGCAGTTCTTTATATGGGGAGTGCTCATTACCGCCATCTATTCCCTGGTACCGCTGTTCTTTTCGCCTGAAAGTATGCAGGCTGCTGCCGCACAGGGCAACCCGGCCCAAACCGCTGAAATGATCCATAAAATGAGGGATGTGGTGGGCAGCATCAACTGGGCTTTGCTGGTGCCTTGCTTTGTATTATACTTCCTTGGGGGTTATCTCTTTTATTCCGCCTTATACGCCGCTATCGGCAGCCTTGTAAATGAAGATGCTTCCGATGTGCAGCAGCTCACTATCCCGGTAACAGTGCCTATTATCATTGGCATTATGATCATGATGAAGGCTGTACAGGATCCCGGCAGCCCGCTTGCTGTATGGGGCAGCATTATCCCGTTCACTTCGCCCATGGTAATGATGGCCCGCCTGCCTTACGGGGTTCCGGGCACGGTACCATACTGGCAACTGGGATTATCGTTTGTTTGTTTGATCGGCGGCTTTTTGTTTACCACCTGGATGGCCGGCCGGATCTACCGTACAGGTATCCTGATGTATGGAAAGAAGATCACGTTGAAAGAAGCCATGAAGTGGGTGGTGAGAAAACCATAATTTCCGCAGATGGTTACCGGGGCATTTGTTCCGGTAGCCATTCAGCTATCCAGGCTATTTAGCTGGCGGATAGTATTCCTGAACTCTGTCCATATTTCTTCCAGCACCGCCGCTGCCGGTTTGATATCATGTATCAGCGCACTAACCTGTCCTATTTCCAGTTCCCCTTCTTCAAGGTTGCCCTCAAACATGCCTGATTTCGCGCGGGCCCTTCCCAGCAGGGTTTTCAGCGCATCAACATCTGCGCCGCTATCCTCAGCCTGTTGTACCGCCTGGTAAAAGTTATTTTTGATAAGCCGCACCGGCGCCAGTTTCTTCAGGCTTAGCATGGTATCGCCCTCTTTGGCGTTTACCACTGCCTGTTTAAAATTTATATGGGAAGATGCTTCGGGCGTTGCTACAAAACGGCTGCCTACCTGTACCGCCGATGCCCCCAGGGCAAAAGCCGCTGCCATTGCCTTCCCGGAGCCTATGCCCCCGGCGGCAATAACCGGAATCTTTACCTGTTCGCATACCGCGGGGATCAGTACCATGGTAGTGGTTTCCTCACGGCCGTTATGACCGCCGGCTTCAAATCCTTCTGCTACTACCGCATCTACGCCTGCCGCCTCGCTTTTTAGTGCAAAAGCCGCACTGGATACAACATGCACTACTTTGATGCCGGCTGCTTTCAATACCGGTGTCCATGTTTTAGGATTCCCCGCAGAAGTGAATACAATTTGTACCCCTTCTTCCAGAATAATATTTATCAGCTGGTCGATATCAGGATACAGCAATGGCACATTCACGCCAAAAGGCTTATCAGTGGCTTGTTTGCATTTCTGAATATGCTCACGCAGCACCGCCGGGTACATACTCCCGGCGCCAATAAGGCCCAATCCACCGGCATTACTAACAGCACTGGCTAAACGCCATCCGCTTGCCCAGATCATACCGGCCTGGATCACAGGATATTGAATATTGAATAAGGAAGTGATACGGTTGTTCATAAGCGAATATACTATAGCTTGATGCGCCGGTATTATCCCAGGTCTATTTCTGTATTGTCGCCTATGTTCAGGCTCTGGCTCAATCCCCGGATATTGGCGTCGCTGCCTATCAGGGAGGATTTTAATACTACTTCATACAGGTTGCTGAAAGAACCGATGATCGAGTCTTTTACAATAGAGTAGTTGATCACCGTATTATCACCGATGGCCACATTAGGGCCTATAATGGCGTTTTTGATATTACAGCCTTCCCCTATGCTTACCGGTGGGATGATGATCGTATTTTCATATGGTAATACCGGGTTATTGGCCAGTTTATACTTTTTCAGCAGGATCGCATTTGTTTCCAGCAGGGTATCTTTCCGGCCGCAATCGAACCAGTTGGATACTTTAAAGCCGTTAAACTGTACGCCGTGCTCAATCATACATTCCAATGCGTCTGTAAGCTGAAACTCGTCGTGCGATTTTATCCTGTTGTCGATATTGCTTTGCAGGCATTCGTACAGTTGCTGCGTTTCCTTGATCTTGTACAGCCCTACCAGCGCGAGGTTCGACTTAGGGATCTGCGGTTTTTCCACTACGCGGGTAATCCTGCCCTGTTCATCCAGTTCCGCTACGCCGAAGTTACGCGGGTCATCTACTTTCTTCAGGCCCAGCATGGAGTAGGGCGAGGCGATCACTTCTTTAAAATCGCATTCGCAGATGGTATCTCCCAGTACAATCAGCACTTCATCATTTCCCACTACATCACGGGTAAGTGATAAGGCATGTCCGGTACCTTCGCGGCTGTTCTGCTGCACAAAGTGGCAGGTAAGCTGCGGGTATTTCTTTTCTACATAATGCTGGATCTTTTCACCAAGATAACCTACCACAAAAACAAATTCTGTGATACCCGCATCCACCAGCTGATCAATAATGATACTGAGAATGGTCCTGCCGGCTAAAGGTATTAATGCTTTAGGCTGTGTATATGTATGTGGACGAAGCTTGGTGCCTGCCCCTGCCACTGGTATTATTGCCTTCATTGAATGTTGTAGTTAGGATTAGCTATTGCTGCTCGAATGCGGCGAAATTAACATAAAAAGCGGAAAGCATAAAGCGTAAGGCTTTTGGCTTGCAATTGATCTGGCTTTCATTTATTTTTGCAGCAAATTTAAGGCAACATGCAAAGAGACCAGCAAATATTTGATTTAATCGGCCAGGAATTGGAGCGTCAGCGCCATGGCATCGAGTTGATCGCATCTGAAAACTTTACCAGCTTACAGGTAATGCAGGCGATGGGACATGTGATGACGAATAAATATGCCGAAGGGTATCCTGGCAGAAGATATTATGCAGGCTGCGAAATTGTGGACCAGAGCGAACAACTGGCCATCGACAGGGCAAAACAAATATTTGGCGCCGCTTATGTGAACGTACAACCTCACTCCGGCGCACAGGCCAATGCAGCTGTTATGCTGGCTATCCTGCAACCGGGCGATAAAATCCTGGGACTGGATCTGAGCATGGGAGGTCACCTCACCCACGGTTCTTCCGTAAACTATTCAGGAAAGCTCTACCAACCTCATTTCTATGGCGTTAACAAAGAAACAGGCCTGGTAGAATATGATAAAATGGAAGAAATAGCCAATCGCGAAAAACCCAAACTGATTGTTTGCGGTGCTTCTGCTTACAGCCGCGACTGGGACTACAAACGTATCCGCGAAATAGCCGACCAGGTAGGGGCCTTTGTGCTGGCTGATATAGCACACCCTGCAGGCCTGATCGCCAAAGGGCTGCTGAACTCACCGTTTGCTCACTGCCATTTCGTAACCACTACCACCCACAAAACACTCCGTGGTCCACGTGGCGGTATGATCATGATGGGCGCTGATTTTGAGAATCCATTTGGTCTGAAAACACCCAAAGGCGAAACCCGCCTGATGAGCTCTCTCATTGACACTGCCGTATTCCCTGGTATCCAGGGCGGTCCGCTGGAACATGTGATTGCCGCTAAAGCCGTATCCTTCTTCGAGATCCTGTCTGACGACTATACCGTATATGCCAACCAGATCCTGAAGAACGCACAATCAATGGCTAAAAGCTTTGTAGGCAAAGGATACGAGATCATTTCCGGTGGCACCGACAATCACCTGATGCTGATTGACCTCCGCAATAAAAATATCTCCGGTAAAAAAGCCGAACAAACACTGGTAAAAGCCGATATCACCGTAAACAAAAACATGGTGCCTTTCGACGATAAATCAGCATTTGTCACCTCCGGTATCCGTATCGGCGTTCCTGCCATCACTACCCGCGGCCTGAACGAAAGCCATATGGGCCAGATCGTTGACTGGATCGATGCCCTCCTCCTGGATGCTGACAATGAAGCGCTGATCTCCAAAGTAAGAGGCGAAGTGAATGCGTTTATGCAGCAGTTCCCGCTGTATCCTGAGTTGTAAGATCGCCTTCGGCGATTAAATTGTCTTGGAGCAGGATTACGCTGATTATACTGATTAGCCTGATTTTTATTTTTGAGTTTTATAATAAGAAGGGGAGATAGAAGCGGTATTGCTTTTATCTCCCTTCTTCGTTTAAGATCAGGCTAATTAGTGCAATTATTGGATCAAGACAATTTCCATCCTCCGAAGGCAATCCCAATCAGTTCATGCGCTTATCTCCCTTATTATCATCCTACTAAAAAATAAAATCAGGGTAATCAACGTAATCATCAAAATCAGTGTTCCAAGACAAAATCCGCTTCTATCTCCCTTCTTATTATAAAACTCCAAAAATAAAAATCAGGCTAATCAGTATAATCAGCGTAATCCTGCTC
>NZ_DATMTE010001028.1:0-2847 GCF_035564935.1 Chitinophaga sp.
ACTATGAAAATTGTTCCACTGCTGGGCCGGATCTTATTCGCCCTCATTTTTCTCATGTCCGGTTTGAATCATATTACCGGCGCCGGCGCTGATTATGCGGCGGCTGCGGGGGTGCCTGCGCCCGGTTTCCTGGTGCCTTTCGCCGGGCTGCTCGCCCTGCTTGGCGCGTTGAGCATCCTGCTGGGGTATAAAGTAAAATATGGCGCCTGGCTGATCGTGTTCTTCCTGGTGCCGGTTACCTTTGCGCTGCATAATTTCTGGACAGTAAAAGACCCTATGCAGCAGCAGATGCAGATGGCGATGTTCATGAAAAATGTGGCTATCCTGGGAGGCGCCCTGCTGCTGGCTTATTTTGGCCCGGGCCCTTACAGTATTGATAACCGCAAAGCATAAAGCAAAAAAGGGAAGGTGTTTAAGCCTTCCCTTTTTTGTTCTCTGATGGTAAACTATTCCGCCTGTTTACCTGTGTCGTTTTTCTTTGCCACATCTTCCAGGAGTTTTAGTCCGAGCAGCCCGCTGATGGGGCCGTTGGCGCCGTCGCCGCCGCTGATGAGCACATCCGGCATGATACGGATCTGCTGGGCGCCGATGGCTTCCATTACTTTCAGTTGGGTGAAGTTATTGCCACCCATGGCTTCCACAGCCAGTTTGTAGGATTCGGCGCTCGATTGCCCGATGGCCAGGATCTTTTCTGCTTCTGCCTTACCGGTGAGGGCAATTTTCTCTGCATCCGCTTTCGCAATCCACTCGGTACGTTCTGCTTCTGCTTTAGCCAGCAATCTTACCTTTTCCGCTTCACCGCTTGCCAGTAATTTCATCCGGTCGCTTTCCGCATTGGCCTGTAACCGCACGCTGTTAGCGTCGCCGGTGGCTTTTTTTACAGAGGCGTCTGCATGTCTTTCAGCGATCCATACGCCCTGGTCGGCTTTTACAATTTCCTTCTGCATTTCGGCGATCGCCGTTTCTTTTTCCAGGGTTTGACGGGTTTCCTGTGCCAGTCTTTCTGTATCGTAGGTGATTTTCTGTTCCTCCGCAATTTTACGGTCGGTCAGTGTTTTCATCAGTGTTGCCGGTGGTACGATGTCGCCTATGAGGGTATCCACACCAAATACGTTGTATTGGTCCAGCACCTGCCCGATATGTTCCTTGGCGGATGTTTGGCGTTCCTTCCGGCTGGTAAGGAAGCTGATCACGTCCGATCCCTGGGCGGAGTTACGGAAATAGTTGCCGATGGTAGGTTCCAGCACCTGTGTAACCAGGTTGCTCATATTACCGAAGCGGGCAATTACTTTGGGCGCTTCATTGGTGGGGATATGGATGATCTGCGCCACATCAAGATTGAAAGTAAAACCATCGCGGCTCCTCACCGTAATGGTAGAGAGGTTTTTATCCAGCTGGTGGGCTTCACTCCTGGCAGAGGCCCAGTTCAGCACCAGGTTGGTGGTGGGTACCAGTTCCACTTTCATAATATAGGGGTTAATGGGATATTTACCGGGGCCCAGTGGTTCGGCCCAAACGCCTTTGGTGCCTTTGGCCACAATGTTGCCGTGTTTAAATTCAGCGCCGCTGATATCCACGCCATCGTTACCTACAAACGAGATCACCACGCCTACATGGCCGATGGCGATTTCCGTCATACGCACCATTTCCAGTTTGGCAAACCAGGGGTTGATAAAGTAGGAGCCGGCCAGGATCACCTGTTCCTGCAGCCCTTTATAGCCGCCTTTATCGAGGAAGGCGTCTACATCCTGGAAGTTGTTGTGGTTGTCGATGGTTTTACCTGCGATGGAGCCGGTTTCAATGGCTTGTCCTTCCAGGGTGGTAACAATTCCCACGGCGTTATCAGGGATGGATAGCATGTCGGTGATTTCCACTTCAAACAGGAAGGTATTGATGCGGTAGGATCCGGGTGTGATAATGGCGGTTTGCCGGCCTTTGCGGCCGCCGTTCTGCAGGAATGCCACGGCATCCTGGAAGGAGTCGCATGCCACTTTGCGGGCCAGGATGGCGCCTGTTTCCAGTTCTGAACCATCTTTCGCCAGTACCAGTCCTATTTTACCGGTGGGGATGATAGTGAACGGCTGGAAGGTAACGCTGTACTGCCAGATCCATTTCCAGAAGTAAACGCCGGGAGCCAGTGTTTGTGCCTGGAAGCCGGCTTCCCCGTTGGTGGCAAGTATTCGGCCTTCCGGCAATTCCTGTTTGCCAAGCAGCACAAATTTTTTTGTTACCAGGCCTATACGGTCTTCCGGTACAATAACAACGCCGAAGCATATACGAAGAATTACTTTGTACAATATAAGGCATAGCAGGGGCAGGCCGATGAGCAAAGCCCATCTGATAAATGTGTTTTCCATTTGTTGGGTGGTTGTTAAGGTATGTGTTTGTGTAAAGATGAATTTAACAGCATGACTATACCGCTGACAAACAGGTCAGTCAATGATTTGGGCATGCAGGTCTGTTTCAGGGAAGTGGGGGCGAAGTGTTGAAGTTCGTGGTGATATATGATATCAGGATGTCGTTGCCGGAGCAATTATCAGATTCCATTGAAGAATAAATTACGATGTAAAATTGATTATTATTTTTTATCTGTCAAAATAATTTCAGAGAGATGATAACTACGGATAACATGAAAATTACACGTGAATACTCCTGGAGATGTTTGCAGATTGTTTCAGATAATCCCGGATATCTTTCTTTGATAAAATATTTAAAATTTCCTCCTTTTTTTTGATTTTTAGAAAAACGCCCTATATTGGGAGCTGTTTTACCATTTTTCACGCAGCTAAAACGATTTTTCTGAGCAAGTCAACCAAATAATGTTTTATATTTGTTTAGCTTAAACGA
>NZ_DATMTE010001029.1:0-6912 GCF_035564935.1 Chitinophaga sp.
CGGGGTATTTCAAAGGAGCGGGCTCATATCGACGAATGGGCAAAAGAAATAGCTCCCAGCAACGAACTGCGCGAATGGTTTCACCATGATCCAACGCGGTTTGCTGAATTTAAAACAAAATATAAACATGAATTACAGGAGAAAAGTGAATTGTTGGCCGCTATTAAAAAGAAGGCAAAACGGCAACGGGTAACTTTACTTTACGGGGCTAAAGACGAAACAAACAACCAGGCACAGGTACTGCTGGAGTTGCTGAAAAAATAACTACACACCTTCGCTTTCCGGCTTCACCAGTACTTCAGTGATGCTGTTGAGCTTTTTTACTTTGCTGGCAAAATCACCGCTCAGTTTTTCACGGATCAGCGACAACTTATTCAGTACTTCATCGAGGGTATCGGGAATGGCTTCCTGGAGCACCTGTTTCAGGCGTTTGGCAATGGTGGGTGACTTGCCGTTTGTAGAGATAGCGATCTTCAGGTTTCCTTTTTTTACGATAGAGCCCAGGTAAAAATCACAAAGCTCAGGGGTATCCGCCACATTGATCAGCACTTTGCTGCATTTGGCCTTTTCCCAGATGTGATAATTAAATTCCCTGTTGTTGGTGGCGGCAATCACCAGGTCCTTTCCAAGGAGGTCGCCACATGAAAATGATTTCTGAATCAGCGTGATATTAGGATACTGGTGCGTTAACGCTTCCAGCTCAGGCAAAAAATCCAATGACACCACTGTAATAGTTGCATCTGCGCAATTTTCCAGCATGGCATTGGCTTTTTCCAGTCCGATATTACCACCGCCTACAACGAGTACATGCAAACGGTGTAATTTGAAAAATACCGGGAATAAATGATTCTCTTCCATTATACGGCAATTTTTAGTTCCTCTGACACCTTGTTCTTCAGGGCCTGGAAAGCTTCATGGAAACTTACCACCTCCCCTATTACCAGAACAGCGGGGTTGTGCAGATCGTGCGCAGCGGCTATTTCCAGCAGATCGGCCACATTACCCACTCCCATTTTCTGGGTAGGAAGTGTACCGTTCTGGATAATAGCAGCGGGGGTTTCCCCTTTTCCTGCTGCACTGTAGATCCCTGCAATTTCTGCCAGTTTGCTCATCCCCATCAGTACAATTACCGTAGTATTGGCCCTGATGGCGTGATCCAGGTCGCGGGATAAATTCCCGTTCTGCGTGTTACCGGTGATCACCCAAAACCCTTCGCTTACATTACGTGCAGTAACAGGGATTTTGTTCACACCAGGAACTGAGATCGCGCTGGAAATACCGGGAATCACTTCCGCGGTAATTCCAAACTGCTGAGCAAAGGCTATTTCTTCCTGGCCGCGGCCGAATACAAAGGAGTCGCCTCCTTTTAAGCGGACAACGCTGCCATAAGTTAGTGCATATTTTACAATCATCCTGTTTATTTCGTCCTGGGAGTATACATGCATACCTGCACGTTTACCCACAAAACGACGGAGGCAGTTAGCCGGCGCATGGTCCAGCAATTCGTTGCTGGACAATGCGTCATAAAGGATTACCCTGGCGTTTTGAATAGCCTTTAACCCCTTAACAGTGATTAATTCCGGATCACCCGGGCCTGCGCCTATCAATGTGAGTTTGGGTTGTATCTTTTCCATGAGTGGTCGTGTTTTTGATAAATAAATAATTAAGCCTGTACCAGTTCACTGGCTTTCTGACGGTATACCTGTGCAGCATTATAAAACGACTGCGCCTGCTGGAAATAGGTTTTGGCAAAATTTTCCGTAGGCTCGTTACCGTTAATCTGCAGCACTACTGATTTGAAGTCAGGCTCAAAGCTGAATTTACCGGTAGCCACAAAGTGTTTATCGAAATCGTTCATGATACCGATTTGTGTATTGCCGCTGATGGCTTCACCGAGTAACAGTGCTTTTGCACCCTGTACAAAGGAAGAGTAAGCGTGATAAATACCATCTGAATAAGCCCCATTAATGATAGCTGCGCTGCTCAGTTCCAGTTTTTCTTCTGCTTCCAGCAGCAGGGTAGCTACCAGGTCGATGATCACGCCGGCGCATTCGCCAACGCCGATGGCAGTGGCATAGTCCTGCGCCTGGCCCCAGTCAATAAAGTCGCCCGCGGTGAGGGAACTCAGATCAGCCAGTGGTTTCAGCAGTTCATAGAAATATTTTTCACCCTGGCGGTCGTAGTATTCGTTGAACAGTTCATTTTCACCGGCATTGATTTCATAGTCGTGCAGGAGGCTGCGCAATACATCCGGACCGCGGCGGCTGGGCACTTTGATCACTTTATCGGCTACACGGCCAACGCCATCGCCTACTATACCGCCACCAAGCAGTACCTGCAGGGCGGGAAGCACTTTACCGGCGCTTTTCATGGAGCTGCCATGGAACCCGATGCTGGCAATACCGTGCTGACCGCAGGAGTTCATACATCCGCTGATCTTTATTTTGATGTCTTTATTATAAACGAGATCCGGAAATTCTTCGGTGATCACATCTTCCAGTACTTTGGCAACGCCTGTGCTGCTGGAGATACCCAGGTTGCAGGTATCGGTACCGGGGCAGGCGGTAATATCCGCAATGCTGTCGAATCCGGGATCTGCAAAGCCTGCTTCTTCCAATACACTGTAAACGTAAGGAAGATTTGCCGGCGAGATATATTTCAGCAACAGGCCCTGGTTGGCGGTTACACGTACATCGTCTGCTATTACAGGGCGCAGGGCTTCAATGAGCTTGCGGCTTACAGCGGAACCGATATTGCCCAGTGTTATTTTAACATAGGCGGCAATGTATCCTTTTTGCTTTTGTTCGAAGGTGTTGGTCGTTTTCCAGGCTTCGTACCTTTTAGGATCTTTAATGCTGTAAGCCGGTACCGGCGCTGGCGGAGGCGGTGTGGTAGCCTGCCATGCATCTGCATCCACCGGTACGCTTTTTACCCTTATGGCTTTGTATTCTTCTTTGATAAGGCGCTCAAATTCCTCCATACCTATTTTCTGGATAAGGAATTTCATGCGGGCCTTGTTCCTGCTGGTTCTTTCGCCGTAGCGATCAAATACACGCAGTACGTTTTCTATATATGGGATGACCTGGTCTGTTTCAAGAAATTCATATACCACTTTAGCGAGAAAGGGCTGTGCGCCCAAACCGCCGCCTACCAATACTTTGAAGCCACGCACTTCTTTGCCGTCGATGATCTTTACTTTAGGGATCATGCCAAAGTCGTGCATAAATGACCAGGCAGTATCTTTATCAGAGGAGGAGAAAGAGATCTTGATCTTACGGCCCATTTCCTGGCTTACGGGGTTGCGCAGGAAGTAGCGGAAAGTGGCGTCTGCATAAGGCGTTACATCAAATGGTTCATCCGGATCAATGCCGGCACGGTCGGAAGCCGTAACGTTACGAACGGTATTTCCGCAGGCTTCACGGATGGTGATCCCGTCTTCTTCCAGCTTGGACCACAATTCGGGCGTTCTGTCGAGGCTCACGTAGTGGATCTGCACATCCTGGCGGGTAGTGAGATGCAGGTTGCTGGTTGCATATTCATCAGATACTTCGGTAATGCGATGCCATTGTTTCAGGGTCATTTTACCGTATGGCAGTTTGATGCGGATCATCTGCACACCGGGCTGACGCTGACCATAAATACCTCTGGCCAGGCGGAGGCTGCGGAACTTTTCGTCGGTCACGGCGCCCTCGCGGAACAGGCGGATCTTCTTCTCCAGGTCTATAATATCTTGTTCAACAATTGGATTTTCTAGTTCTGTTCTGAAGCTTTGCATAAAAAGTATTTTCAGGTGGTGGTAAAAAGCAATTTTTGGTCGGGGGTATTGGTCGTTTTTTAGCATCAAAAAGCCCCCGTTATATTTGCGGAGGCCTCGTATAATGTTGATTTACAGTAAGCTGGTCACTGATTTTCCATATTACACGCGCCTCATGGGTGTTGATGAACAACAACTGTTTCTGCGACAATTCTTTCTATCATTACCCATATTTCCTATAATTTTAGTAGAGTAATACAAAGATATAAATGCAGGGCATCTTTCCAAAACTTTTTTCAACATTCAATAAGGCCCCAAAAAGGAGGGAAATTGGCAGGGACAGCAGGTTTACAGCAATGTAAAACGATGTAAACCATGATCCACCGGGGGTTTGGGACCATACGGTGACGGATATCCACAGTAGTAGTGATAACCAGAGTTTATGCCGTATAACTTATTGTTATGGGGGCCCCGCATAACTTCTTATCTTTGCCGCGCATAAACGGAAAACATATGATAGATACGGTAATATTTGATATGGATGGCCTGTTGATCGACTCAGAACCTTTATGGGGCATTGCCATGCGGGAAGTGTTTGCTACGGTGGGCGTGAACCTGTCGCCCGAGCTAACGCATTTAACCACGGGCCTGCGCACCAAAGAGGTAGTGAGTTACTGGCATAATTACTATAAATGGGAAGGGAAGGGTGCCGAGCAGGTGGTAAATGAGATTATCGACAGTGTGATACAGAAGATCATAGCAGAAGGGCATCCGATGGAAGGTTTGCAGTATATTCTTCAATTTTTCCGGGAGAAAGGGTTCAAAATGGGGCTGGCGTCTTCTTCGCCGCTTCGCCTGATCAATGCGGCGCTGGAACATTTGCAGATAAAGGACGCATTCCAGGCAGTATATTCGGCCGAGTTTGAAGATTATGGTAAACCGCATCCGGCTGTATACCTGGCCTGTGCCAAAGCATTGGGCAGCGATCCGCTGAACTGTATTGCCTTTGAGGATTCCGTAACGGGGATGACAGCGGCCAAGGCAGCAAGAATGACCACGGTGGTGGTTCCCGAAGCGCACAACCGCCATGATCCAAGGTATGCACTGGCCAACATGAAGCTGGACAGCCTACTGGAATTTAACGATGCAAAGCTGTTGTTGCTGATGAAATAAAGATTTATATCTCCATAAAAAAATCCCGCTCCGATCACTCGAAGCGGGATTTATTATTTAATGAAACCGGATCTTATTGCGCGCTTTTTTCTTCGCCGCCTTCAGATTGTTTCAGTTTTTCTCTCAGTTCAGCTAAAGCGCCGAGATCACCTAAAGTAGCTTTTTCAACTTTACCCTGGATGTTTTTCACAGCCTTACGGGTTTTGTCTGCTTCTTCTTTCTTCTCTCTTACAACAGCTTGCTTTTCTTCAGCCTGTGCTTTTTCCCAAACGCGGGTATGAGAAACCAGGATACGTTTTTCGCTGCGGTCAAATTCAATGATCATGAATTCTTTCACATCTTCCACGTTGATTGGTTTTTCATCTTCAGTTCTCAGGTGACGTGCAGGAGCATATGCTTCCAGACCATATTGGAGCTGAACGGTAGCACCTTTATCATCTTTCTTCACAACAGTACCTTCGTGGATAGAGTTGATCGGGAAGATAGTTTCAAAAGTGTTCCATGGATCTTCTTCGATCTGTTTGTGACCGAGGCTCAGTTTACGGTTGTCTTTATCAATACCCAGGATCACTACATCTATTTCGTTACCTACTTTAGTGTATTCAGACGGGTGGTTGAAACGTTTGATCCAGCTCAGGTCAGAGATGTGGATCATACCGCCGATACCGGTTTCCAGTTCAACGAAAACGCCATAAGGAGTGATGTTTTTCACGATACCTTTATGACGGCTTTCAACAGGGAATTTGGTTTCGATAGTAGACCACGGATCTTCTGTCAGTTGCTTGATAGACAGGCTCATTTTGCGTTCTTCCTTGCTCAGGGTAACTACAACGGCTTCGTATTCTTCTCCTAATTTGAAAAATTCCTTAGCGTTGATAGGCGTAGAAGCCCATGAGATTTCAGATACGTGAACCAGACCTTCCACACCTGGCATGATTTCCAGGAATGCACCGTAATCTTCGATGTTCACAACTTTACCTTTTACTTTAGCACCTTCGGTGATAGTAGCTGGTAAAGTATCCCACGGATGCGGGGTCAGTTGTTTGTAGCCCAGGCTTATGCGACGTTTTTCGTCATCGAAGTCAAGCACAACAACGTTGATTTTCTGATCCATCTGCAGTACTTCGCTCGGATGGGAGATACGGCCCCAGCTGATATCGGTGATATACAGCAAACCGTCCAGACCACCCAGGTCGATGAACGCACCGAAGTCGGTGATATTTTTGATAGTACCTTCCAGCACCTGGCCTTTTTCCAGTTTGCTGATGATATCCACTCTCTGTTGTTCGATATCGCTTTCGATGAGCGCTTTGTGGGAAACAACGGCGTTGCGGATGGTTTCGTTTACTTTCACCACCTTGAACTCCATAGTTTTGCCTACAAACTGGTCGTAGTCTGTAACTGGTTTCACATCGATCTGAGAACCCGGCAGGAATGTTTCCATACCGTATACATCTACGATCAGGCCGCCTTTGGTTTTGCTGGTAACAGTACCGGTAACCACTTCGCCTGTTTTGTAAACTTCCACGATTTTTTCCCATGCACGTTTCTGGCGGGCCTGTTTACGGCTCAGGTGCAGGTTACCATCGCGGTCTTCTTTTTCTACTACCAGTACTTCCACTTCGTCGCCGATCTTCAGACCTGGTAAATCACGAAATTCGTTCAGGGAGATCAGGCCATCAGATTTGAAGCCGATGTTGATCACCACATCTGTGTTGGTTAAACCCACAACAGTACCAGTCAGCAGGCTGTTTTCTTCAAACACCTTGAAAGTGCTGTCGTAAGTCTGGTCGTACTTTTCTTTTTCTTCTTTGCTGTAAGAAGAAACGTTACGTTTGTCAACGCTCCAGTCGAAATCGTCGTGTGCAGTTTCAACTTTTGCTACAGGTGCCTTTGGTGTCGCTGTTTCAACCACAGCAGCTTCTGCTTGTGGAGCCTGTTGTTCAGCGTTTTGTTTGTTAGAAATGTTGTTTTCGCTCATAAAA
>NZ_DATMTE010001030.1:0-4950 GCF_035564935.1 Chitinophaga sp.
TGCAATAGAAAAGCAAACCGGGTATGCTGTATTGTATAATAAAAAGCTGCTGTCTGCTTCTCAGTCAAAATCCCTGTCCGTTTCTGAGATGCCATTAAGAGCTTTCCTGGATATGATCCTGAAAGATATGCCGGTGAAATACGTGATTAAGGATAAAACAATTGTGCTGTCGCCCAAAACTGGAAACATTAATGCCGATGATCTCATGAATACGATGGTTTCCCCGGCGCAGGAAAACCCTACGATGAGAATTGTAGTTACCGATACTGCGGGGAATGCCCTTTCCGGAGCCACTTTGCTGGCCATAAAAAGCAGGATTACTACCCTGACAGATTCAAAGGGAGTCGCAAAGATAAGCGCCCCAATAGGAGACGTGGTTGAAGTATCCTTTATAGGTTATGACAAGAAGTTATTCCCTGTTGTGCTAAACCTCCCGGTATTGAACATTACCCTGCATCAGAAGGATGCACAGTTGAGGGAGATAGTAGTGTCTACCGGCTATACTCAAAAGAAGGTGAGTGAACTAACCGGGGCCATCCAGACTTTTGATGGAGAAGATCTCAGGAAAGGGGTTTCAGGTGCAAATACACTGGCTATGCTTAAAGGTAAGGCAACAGGACTGTACATCGTAGAAAATGGAGGAAGCGTGGCAAACAGGGGGCAGGTGGTAATGCGCGGGCAGGCGTCTATGCCGGATCCCTCAAATACCAACTTTGGTCCGTTGATCGTGGTAGATGGTGTGATTACAACAGCATCCAACCTGCAGGATATTGTGGATCCGAATGATATTGAAAGTATTAATGTTCTGAAAGATGCTGCTTCTACTGCAATATATGGTTCGCGTGCTGCCCAGGGAGTAATTGTAGTAGTTACCAAACACGGAGGAAACGGGAAAGTCAGGGTGAACCTCAGCCTGAATTATGGAGCAGTACAGAATAACAGGCTGATAGATTTTATGAATACGGAACAGCTGACTTCTCACATTTATCGTAGTATGCAATCCATATATGCTAGCACACCGTCGCTGCAGACCCGTTTCGGTAGCTTTGATAATTATTTCAATACCACCCGGATTTATTCAGATGAGGATTTGAAGAATGATTATAACTGGACAAATAAGGCCCTGTATCCGGATGGTAAACAAACTAATGTCAACCTGTCTGTCAGCGGCGGAACGGAAAAAACAAAGGTCTATACAGCGGTAAACTGGTTGAGCCAGGACGGTACCGTACTTGGTGATCATCTTGACCGAAAAGCCTTCCGTTTAAACCTCGACCAGAAAATCTCCAGGAAACTGCTGCTTAGTATAAACTCGAATGTACTTTACGATACGTATACCTCCACTACTTCTGAGAGTCAGAATTATCTCTTTCAGCCATGGGTAACACCCTATAATCAAAAAGGGGAGCTTACCGATTCCGTGGCCAACTACAATTATAATCCTTCAGGAAGCCGGATTGTTCGGTGGAATGATAATCCACTCTATTCCCATCAACTGAATACGGCTATTACCCGGCAGCAGAGTTATCTGCTCACAGGCAAGCTTAAATACGATATTCTTTCATGGTTATCTGTACAGAGTACAAATACCTTTCAATATACCAACAACAATCTTAATTCCTATAGAGATCCAAGAACTTATCGCGGCCGTTATAATGGTCCATCTAACAACCCGATATTTGTAAATGGAGAAATTTCCATCACCGATACCCGGAGCAATTATTTCCTTACCTCTAACTTATTGACCGCCCGCAGGCGTTTTGGAGATCATCTCTTAAATGGGTTGCTGGGGCAGGAATATTCCAAAACCAGTACAGAGGCGCTGTCTGAGTCTGCATATGGTACGCCTTATCCCGGGGAACGCAACCTGGGCGCATTCCAGACTTATGGCACCTGGATAAATATCCTGACCGGCACTCCAGCTATTCCATATTCTCCCGCGCCGCTTGAAAAATCCTCTTTTTCGCTTTTCGGAGAGATTAATGACAATTTCAGGAACAAATACTTTGCGTCATTATCCTTGCGCAGGGATGCTTCTACCAACTTTGGAAGAGATAACAGGTATGGTAGTTTCTATTCCATCAGCGGAGGGTGGCTGGTTAACAAGGAAGCATTTATGCAGCAGGTTAAACCCGTTACCAATCTGAAACTCAGAGTTGCCTATGGTACCTCCGGAAGGGAAGCGGGCGCCGACTTCCTCAACTTCACCACTTATTCAGATGCGGTCCGCTACAATAATCTCACAACTTTCGGTTCGGTGATCCAACGGCTCGCCAATAATGAAATTACCTGGGAAACAACCTATACCACTAACCTTGGGCTTGACCTTGGTTTATGGAACCGGATAAATCTGACAGTTGATTATTATAAACGTCGCAGTGCAGGTTTGCTGCAATCAGTAACACTTCCAACCTATATGGGTTTCCCTACACAGATCCGTAATGTGGGCGAGCTGACTAATAGAGGGGTGGAATTAACGGCGTCTGCTGTTGCTGTGAAATCGAAGGATTTTAAGTGGATAATTGATGCAAATATTAGTTTTAATAAAAATCAACTGACACGAATCTATGGCGATTCCCTGAAGGATGGTTTCACTAACGCATATTACCGGTATGTAGGAGATGATATCAATGTACTTAAAGCTATTAAGTATGTAGGGGTGAACCCGGAAAATGGCCATCCTTTGTTTGAGCGGATTAACGGTGATAAAAGTACCACTATCGTCGACAGTATTCCGCTTGCCAAGTCCGGTAGCCTGTTGAGTTACCAGACAGTAGGATCTGCAACGCCAAAATTCTTCGGAGGATTTACCAGTACTTTTGTTTATAAAGGTTTTTCCCTGAGCATGCTGTTTAACTATGCTTATGGAAACAGGATATTGAACAATGGTTTGAAGAATTTCATGAGCCCTACTGCCTGGCAATCGGGTTATAACACGGCCGCACCTACGAAAAATCAGCGCTTCTGGAAAGGCCCGGGAGATACCAATGCGAACTATCCTGATTTTTATGATCCGGCATTTAGCCAGCGGGGAGGCACCAATATCAATTCTTCTTTAATCTACCAGGATGCCAGTTACCTGAGGTTAAGAAATATCCGGCTTACATATGATTTTAAGCCGGAAATGCTTGCCAGAATGAAAATTGCTTCTCTGAATGTGTATGTAAGCGCAGATAATGTGTTTGTAATTACGAACAAAGATCTGTATGCGTCGGACCCTGAGGGCTCCACTATTGGGATATCGAATTTATACTTTGGCTCGGGGCTGAACAGCGCAATGCCAAGACGCCTGATGTTTGGTTTGAACGTAGGGTTCTAACAGCCATATTTCTTCATGTTAAATTTAGTAACAATGAATATATTTTCTTCCTGCCTGTTGCTGACAATCATTATCGGACTGGCAAGTTGTGATAAAAAACTGGATGAATTGACTCCGCATAATGTCAATTTCGAGGCCCAGCAGTTTTCGACGCCACAGGGCTACACGAAAGCTACAATTGGTAATTATACCAGCCTGGCTGGGAATTACGAAGTTTCCTGGTTCAATATCAGTGAATTTCGCGGAAATAACGTCACTTTCATTGATCAAACGTCTACAAATAACCTGCTGGATGCTCAGAATATTGATGCGTTTAATTTTACCAATTCAGAGTCGAAGGATTTCGGTTTGTCTCACCAGTTCTGGCAAACTTCCTATCAGGCTTTACTGGGTATAAACATGGTGTTAAAGAATGTGAAGGAAGGCGAATCTGATCCTGTAATCCTTCAGGCAAAAGCGGAGAACCTGTTCATGCGCGCCTTTGTTTATTTCAACCTGGTACGGGTATATGGAAGACCATATTATCAGAACCCAACAGGTAACCCCGGTGTGCCACTGGTGCTCCTGCCAATTACAAGTACCAGCAATCCGCCGCCAAGGGAATCAGTTGCAGCAACATACGATCAGATTATAAAAGATCTGACAACTGCTATTCCCCTGTTTACTCAAAAGAAAGTTAACAGTTATGTCAGTAAGTATGCTGCTTACGCGTTACTATCCAGGGTTTATCTTTATATGAGCGGTACCTATGCGGCGGCTGATACCAGGTATGCAAAATTGTCGGAACAGTGTGCTGATTCAGTAATTAATAACGGCGGATATAGCCTTCTTCAGGTGGATGCTTATGCCAATTATTACAACAATAGCAACCAGGGGAATCTGGAAACTATCTGGGCGTTAAATCATGATCCGTTAACTACCACCTTGCCTATGCTGCTGAATCAACCTGCCGGCGTGTACGCGGGCAACCCTAATTACTCCACCGGTCAGGTAAAACCTTCTTCAGATTTGCTTGGTATGCTGGCTGCCAATGACCTGCGCCGGAACTTTTACAAAACTGATAAGTACCAGAATAATACCACCGATACGCTTAGTACCTGGAAATACTATTACAATTACCTGAAGTATGGCGTACTCACCAGTAATGCTCCTTTCCACCATCTACGACTTTCAGAAATGTTCCTCACACGCGCGGAGGCCCGTGTGAAGCAGGGCAACATGTCCGGTGCATTGGGAGATTTAAATATAATTCATACCCGGGCGGGGCTTGACCCGCTCAGCGGGCTCACCGGCTCCCCCCTGTTTAATGCAATTATGAGGGAACGCAGGCTGGAGCTGGCATTTGAAGGACATATTGGATACGACTATTTCAGAACGGGCCTGCCTATGGAAAGGAAATATGCTTCTTTTAATTCAGGACCGCTTACAGTTGGCCCCACAGAGGCCCGTGTTGCAATGCGGATTTCCCTGGATGTAATTATAGAGAATCCAAATGTTACTCAGAACGAACAATAGACCACTTGTAGCCCTGTGGATCCAATGTTAGTTAAAACCAACATTGATTTATTAATGTATAATCGCTCATAAGAAATGAAAACTTTCCTCTTATTAATTATTATGTTCACAGCGTC
>NZ_DATMTE010001031.1:0-40278 GCF_035564935.1 Chitinophaga sp.
ACCCGAATTTAATTTAAAAATAGATCCAATTATTTTATAAGCCATAGAAAATGAATGACATACTTATCGTGCCGGCTATAACGGCGGAAGTGGAACTGTTACAGCAAATAGCCCGTGAAACCTTCCAGGAAAGCTTTGCAGCCGACAATACACCGGAAAATATGAAACAATACCTGCAGGACAATTTCAGTATCGCCAAATTATCTGCAGAGCTGAGCGAGCCGGATTCCCAATTCTATTTCGCCATGCTGAAAAACCAGCCGATCGGTTATATGAAAGTAAATTTCAAAACGGCACAGTCGGAGTTGTACAACAGCCGGGCGGTAGAACTGGAACGCATATACGTATTAAAATCGCACCAGGGAAAAAAGATAGGCCAGCAGCTGTTCAACCAGGCCGTAACCCTTGCAATGGAAGTACAGGCGCCTTTCCTGTGGCTTGGCGTATGGGAACACAACACTAAAGCAATCGCCTTTTACCGGAAAAACGGCTTCGCACAATTCGCCACTCATCCCTTTCAGCTGGGCACCGACATGCAAACGGATCTTGTGATGCGGTTAGACCTGCCATTGCATAAGCTGTAATAAATTTATTTCATTACCTTAGCGCCCCTTTTTACAATAAATGCGCGGTTCATGAATCATTTCCCCGTATCCAGCTCTCATCTTTCCGCGTTGCACCTGGCGCTGTTCCTGCAGTCACAATACGATGAGGCAGGCGGCGCCGGCTGTCATCTGATCCGGTCTGGTATCAACGATACCTACCAGGTAACTGCTTCCTCCGGCAAGTACATATTTCGCGTGTATAGCCTGCACTGGCGCACCATTCCCGAAATTTCCGAAGAACTCCGCTTACTGCTGCTGCTCAAAGAAAACGGCATCCCGGTGTCATGGCCGCTGGCCGATAAACAGGGAAACTTTATACAAACCCTGAATGCGCCGGAAGGCGAACGGTACGGGGTGTTATTTTCTTTTGCAGAAGGAGAAAAACTACTCCACTACGATGAGGAAGTGCATGTAAAAATTGGCAGCGTCATGGCCCGCATGCACCAGCTCACGGAGTTGATGTCGCTGAACAGGATTACCTATACCACTAAAAATTTACTGGAAGCCCCGCTGGAGTCCATTAAAAAATTCCTGCCCGCAGATTCAGCGGAAATGATTTTCATGAAAGAAGCACAGGCCCATCTGTTACAGGTATTACAGCATGTCGATCTTTCTGCCATCCGCCAGGGAGTGGTGCATATGGACATCTGGTTCGATAATATGAACATCCGCGCCAACCAGGAAATTACCCTGTTCGACTTCGATTTCTGCGGCAATGGCTGGCAATGTCTCGATGTAGCTTACTATATCCTGCAACTGCACAGCCTTATCCGCGACATGCCCGAATGCCAGGCCAAAACAAACCGCTTCCTGGAAGGCTATAACGCCATCACCCCACTCAGTGCAGAAGAAAAAAGACTGATACCCGCACTGGGCGTATGCATGTATTTCTTTTACCTGGGCGTTCAATGCGACCGGTATCACAACTGGTCCAATTCTTTTTTAAATGAAAGCTACCTGAAAAGGTTTATCAATTTGTTAGTGAAACGATATTATGACCTGTACCTCCTCAATACATCAACGGTAAATCCATAGCAACATCGGCCGGGACGAAGTGTCAATAAGAGGTTGTAACGAGGCGAAGTAATCCGGGTTCAGTGTAGGACATCCGTCGCTGCGGCAAATCCCCTGCTGCTGCGCGAGTGCCGGTACGCAGGTGTGGCTGTGCAACACTACAAAACGGTCAAAAGCCCGGCTGTTGCTGCTGTCGAGCCCATACAATTTATACGCCGTACCAAACCGGCCACTATACTTACCGCCTATACGATATTTACCCAGTGAAGAACAACGGCTACCCGGCACATTGGAAAACACCACTTTCTCTGCCCTGAAATCCGGTCCCTGCCCATGCGCCACCAGGCCGCTGCTTTGTATCCTGCGATGTAACAGGTCGTAGCAAATAAACCTTTTGCCCCCGGAAAATACGCTGAAATCAACCAGGAAAGCATAACGGGTGTTGTATCCGTGCTTAACGGCATATTGTTGTAAAATTTTTGCTTTCTTGTGTAAAAGGATGGCATCAGGCGTCATCACCAGTTCCTCCACCGGGGATGAAGACGGGGTTATAACATGGGGAGAGGTGTTTTTTTCTTTACAGGCGGCAAGGAAAAGTATTGGCAGCAGCCAGCCGCCCGATGCTTTAAACCGTATCATGCATGTGAGATGCAGTACCTTGTATTTTCCATATGCCTCCGCCGGAAAAAACCAGCGAAGGCGATTTTTATTCCCAGATCTCTTTTACATGAATAAGGATGGAATACCGGCCGGTAGGTGGAAAATGGCCGATATGCAGTTGTGTTTCATCAAAGGGCTGCGGCAGTTTATCAGCATATTGCAGGTATAATTCCTGTACCACGGCAATGGCTTCTTCCTTATTTTCAACCACCCACGATTTGGCTGTCCTGTTGTTGTCAAACTGCTGGTTAAAGGTTTTCCTTGCCTGCTCCGTTTGTTCAAAAGGCACTACCTTCAGGGTCCACACCTCTCCTATCTTCTCCGGCTGCGCAGGCGCATCCAGGTTGATCTTAAACCGTTCCAATCCCGCAGGATCCAGGGCGCGCATAATATCCATCGCAACTGACATAATTGTATTTTTGCTGAACCGCAATATTACAACTTCCTGCAAATTTATCTTTTACTCACCACCCTTTACCTTCATCTGCAACGTATAAATTCCCTTGCCTGCTGTGATGAACAGGATATCATTGTTCTTTCCGCCAAAACAGGCATTGGCCGTCCACCCTTCCGGAACTGCGATCTGGCCTATCTTCTGTCCGTCTTTATTAATAACGGTAACGCCATTGCCACAGAGATAAAGATTCCCCTGTTCATCAAGCGCCAAACCATCTGTTGATTTTTCCGCCATGAGATGGCGGTCGCTCAAACTGCCGTTTGCATTCACGTTGTAGCGGTATATTTTGCCTGCGCCGATATCTGCCACATATACCAGCTTCCCGTCGGGGGTGCCGATAATGCCGTTGGGCTTTTTTATATCCGACGCGGCCACTACGGCCTCTTTGGCGCCGGGCGCCAGGTAGTAAACATTCTCTTCTTTCAGGTCGGGTTGTTTACGTTCCCAGTAATCGCGCTGGTAGTAAGGATCCGTGAAATACATACCACCGCCGGGAGCTATCCATACATCGTTGGGCCCATTGAACTGATGCCCCCCGAAATTATTCAGGAGCACTTTTACTTTTCCCCTTGGAGAGATGGACCATAACTCGTATTTCTCATCCGCGCACACTACCAGGTTGCCTTTTCTATCGAAATACATCCCGTTGGCTCGACCAGCTTTGTCTGAAAAAACGGAGAGCTTCCCCTGCGTATCATATTTCCAGATCTTATTATTGGGCTGATCGGTGAAATAGATATTCCCTTTTTTATCGGCCGCAGGGCCTTCCGTAAAATCGAATTGTTTTGAAACCAGCTCCAACCGGGCATTTTCAGCTACCGTTGGCGGAATAGTGTCTTGTGTGGCTGCTCCTGCGCTTATATAGCAACAGGTTCCGAATAGTAACGTGGAATAGAATTTTAACCGCATATAGTTCCGTCAGTTTTCACAATTGTAATCAATCCGGCGGAGAATTTTTTCTAAAAATAACAGAAGATGGCTGATAAGAATGATAAAGAGAGATACAGGCAGGTGGTGGCAGTAATGCGCCGGCTATATAAATAGCCCGCCTGCAGGTTAAAACATGATATAAATTTTTTGGGGTAACCAACGCTGAATGACATTTCCCCGATCTTAGAATGGCGTTCTTAATTCAGTTGGAATGCTATCTTGTATGGATGAAGTCGTGTACCGGTTACAAGGCAAAATTATCGTGATTAACGGCCTCTTCATAGTACAAAAACGACATCTTTAGCACTTACACCATTATTTTATGTAGCCGGATAGTGTTCCTGAGATCATCTTCGTGGATAAAGGAAGGCGTTATCCCCGCAAATTTCTTGAAGTCGCGGATAAAATGCATCTGATCATAGTAGCCGCTGTTATAGGCAATCTCCGTCCAGGTTTTCTGCGGAAACAGTTCTTTCAGCTGGTAAGCCTTACAGAAACGGATAAGCCGTGCGTATTGCTTGGGCGGCATGCCCAGTCTCTCGGTGCATTTCCGTTCAAACTGCCGCAGGCTCAGGCAAGCCAGCGAAGCCAGTTCCTCCATGGTAATATTGCCACCGCTGCCCACCAGAGCCGCCATGGCTTTGTCTACCGGCAACACCGGCTTCAGCACAGATACTTTCTTCAGCAGGTAAAATTCAATGATACTTATCATGTGCGCCCAGTTGTCTGCCCCTTTCAGTCGCTCCGTAATTTCTTCTATTTCATTTCCCAGTAACAAACGGGTATCAAAATCCTGCTCATATATTTCAGACATAGGGATCTTTAACAGCCGGTGCAAACCACTGGGTTGAAAAGCAATACACAGCGCCAGGTGCCGGCTACCCATATCCAGGGTCACGGCCTGGTCCTGCGGACCAATGGTTACACAAACCGACTTGGTAATAAAATCACCGTTACCGGCTTTTAATACTTTAATGGGATCTTCCAGGTAAAAAATAATGTATCGCTGATAGGTGGGCACAAAACGGTATATATTTGACAATCCCCGGGTTTTGGTAAAGTCAACTTCGTAAATACTAATACAATGTACTAAATCCTGCAGCGCGGGATGTGGCTTATAGATTTCTGATTTCATGGATGTGTTTCGGCTATAGGTGCTCAGTACTGCGTTCCTCCTTTCAAAGATAGGTAATTAATAAAAAAGTCAGCCAATGCTACCGGTAAGCGTTATCTTCTACCCTTTAATTTTACTTTATATTTAAAGATGAAAATTGCGATAACGGGCGCTTCGGGGTATATAGGCAGCGTACTGGTCCCGCTACTACTGTCTGGAGGCCATACCCTGCGGCTGCTTACCCGTAAATCCCCGCCGCAAACCGGCCCGGAACAGCTTACCTTCGTGCAGGGCCACCTGCTGGATGAAGCTGCTATCAACAGCCTGGTGGCCGGCGCTGAAGTGGTAATACACCTTGCAGCGGTGATTTCGGTAGATGACCGGCCCGATAAAGCGCTTTTCGATACCAATACCGGCGGCACCCGGCTCCTGGCTGCAGCGGCACAACAAGCCGGTGTTAAAAGGTTTATTCATCTCAGTTCTGTTACCGCCTATAACCAGGCGCCCTACGATGAACGGATGGATGAAAGTCGCAGCCCGGCCACCACCACCCGCTACGGTTACGACTACTCGAAAGCGGTATCACAGGCCATTGCATTGTCGTACAACGGCCACGGTATGGAAGTGATAGCACTGGCGCCCACGGCGGTCATGGGGCCGTTCGATCAGCAACCGTCGCTGATAGGTAAAGCGGTGATCAATATGTACAAAGGTAAAATACCCGCCCTTTTTCCCGGCGGCGTTGATTTTACCGACGTAAGGGATGTGGCCGGGACCATTGTAAATGCTTTAACCCGCGGAACACCGGGCGCCGCTTACCTTTTAAGCGGCGAATGGATCTCCCTGGTAACCCTGCACCGGGAGATCCGCCACATAAAAGGACGCCCGGTAACGCTGCCGGTAGTACCTTTGTGGCTTGTATTCAGTATGCTGCCATTAGTGAGAATCCTGGCAGCCATCAGCGGCGGTCCTCCTTTTTACACACGGCAGTCGGTATACAACCTGGTGTACAGCAATAAAAAAATTGATCATTCAAAGGCGGCAACGGAACTTGGTTTCCAGCCACGGCCTTTCACGGAAACCCTTCGGGACACTATTGATTGGTTCAAACAAACAGGCGCTATCAAATGATTGACTATTTACCACTACGCGGTTATGTTGTTTTTATCTGCTGCTGGATAGCCACCGGTATCGGGGCCGGCATCTACCTGCTGCGCCGCGAAGCCCCCTACGGGCGCTACAGCAGCAACAACTGGGGCCCCATGATCTCCAACAAAGCCGGCTGGTTGCTGATGGAATCTACCGTGCTCGTCACCTTCCTGGTATGGCTGCCCCTACGTACTTTCCAATGGCGTTCCCCCGCGGGCGTTATGGTGTGCCTCTTCTTCCTGCACTATATACACCGCAGTTTCGTATACCCGTTCATGATACGTACCAAAGGAAAAAAAATGCCGGTAGTGATCATGCTGTCGGCCATGCTGTTCAATACCGTGAACGGCTCGCTGCTGGGCATCTGGTTCACCGCATTTGCACACTATCCCGACAGCTGGTTCTTTTCCCCCGCATTTATTGCAGGGCTATTGCTTTTTGCTGTGGGCATGTATATCAACTGGCAATCAGACTACTACCTGATACAACTGAGAAAAAAACATGAAACCGGTTATAAGCTCCCTCAAAAAGGGCTCTTCAGGTACCTTTCCTCGCCCAATCTCACCGGAGAAATAATGGAATGGGGCGGCTACGCATTGCTTACCTGGAGCCTGCCGGCGCTGGCCTTCTTCATCTGGACCTGCGCCAACCTGGTACCCCGTGCAATCGCCAACCACCGCTGGTATCAGCAACAGTTCCCTGCATACCCGGCCAACAGAAAAGTATTACTTCCCTTCACCTGGTAACCTACGGCATATGGCAAAAAAGTACAGTCAGTTCAAAGCAGCATTGGTAATGGCAAAAGCAAGCCTTATTGCTACTTTGCGCAGTCCCACTTCCGTTGTTTTTGCCCTGCTGTTCCCGGTGATCTTCGTAACGGTTTTTGGCGCTATGGTAGACAGTACGGCAGTGAAGCTGAAGATCAGGCTGTCGCCGCAGAGCGATAGCGCCAGTCCTATGTATGCAGCCATTAAAGCCATTCCTATTTTCGACCTGGCCTATGGCAGCGATTCCGCCGCCCTGCTGTCTGATCTCAAAAAAGGAAGGATTGCCGGGATACTTTATCTTCATCCGCCGGCAGTGGTCAATGGTGTACCGCAATTCCGGACCGATTTGCTCGGCAGCAGCGCCGTAGCAGATAAAATGCCCCTGATCCGTGCAGCCCTGCAGGCGGCCGCCGTACAGGTGAACCAGCGGGTACTACCCGGGCAGCCCACTCCTGCTGCAATCCGCGAAATAACTATCCCCGGCAGGGTGTATCGGCAGATAGATTTTATTTTACCGGGACAACTGGGCTTTTCCCTGCTCATGGCAGGCGTATTCAGCTCCGCTTTCCTCCTGTTTAACCTGCGGCATACGCTGGTACTCAAACGCATCTACGTAACGCCGGTAAGCCGCGCAGCCATCCTGGCAGGTGAAATGATCAGCCGTTTATTATTCCAGGTGATCTGTTTTATGATCATCACAGCGCTGGGATATTTTGCGTTTCATTTTACGCTGGTGAACGGGTTGTTTACTTTCATGGAAATGTTGCTGCTCTCCGTATTCGGGCTGGTTATTTTTATGGGCATCGGTTTTATTATCAGCGGTATGATCCGCAATGAGAGCTCCATTGCGCCGGTTGCCAACACGCTCACAGTACCCCAGATATTACTTTGCGGTTTATTTTTTCCTATAGATAATTATCCCGTGTGGTTACGCAGTTTTTGTGAATTGTTACCACTTACTTTTTTTGTAGACGGACTACGGAAAATCGCCTTCGAAGGTTCACACATCTGGCAGATCCCCTGGCAACTGGGAGGGCTCGTCGTGTGGGGCGTGCTCATTGCAGCACTATCCATCAGGTCATTCAAATGGGAATAAAAAGGTTGTCGCGCCTGCCCCTTTTTGTGTCTTATACGGCCACCTTTTTCCCCGGGGAAGTGGCTTAACTTTATGCCATCTTCTTAAACACAAAAAAATAACAACATGGCAGCAGTGAATCCTTACCTGAATTTCAACGGCAACTGTGAAGAAGCCTTCAATTTTTACAAATCTGTTTTTGAGAAAGAATTTCAAACATTTTCACGCTTCGGCGATATGGAGCATTGTTCGGAAGGGGAAGAAAATAAAGTGATGCACGTGGCTATACCGTTGGGCAAAGGTTCTTTCCTGTTTGGCAGCGACCAGCCGGCTCAATATGGCCCGGGTACCGCCGGAAATCTTTTCTTCGTGGCCATTGAAGCAGAAAGCGAAGCGGAGGCCGACAAACTGTTCAACGGGCTTTCAAAAGGCGGCCAGGCTACTATGCCCATGAACAAGGCGCCCTGGAATGCTTACTTCGGCATGTTAACCGATCCGTTCGGCGTATCCTGGCTCATCAACTACGATTATGCCCGGTAAGGCTGATAATCCCTTAAAGAAACAGCAGCCGGTTCACTCCACTGAACCGGCTGTTTTCATTTAGTGCAACAGTTAAGGGTCAGCATTCCCTTTTATTGATTAGCTATTAAGCTGGTCAGTTGTTTATCCAGCTGTTCCCCCCGCAGGTTCTTTGCAATAATTTTTCCATCCGGCGCAATCAGGTAATTGGTAGGCACGCCACGCACGCCGTACCGGCGAGCCACGGCATTGTCCCAGTACTTAAGATCGGATACATGCACAAAATCCTGTAAACCGTCCTTTTCAATAGCGCCCAGCCAGGCTGCTTTCTTCCCGGGCTGATCCAGCGACACGCTTAACACCATGAAGTTCTTATCGTGAAATTTCTTATAAGCCGCCACCACATTGGGATTTTCAGCACGGCATGGGCCACACCAGGAGGCCCAGAAATCCAGCAATACATATTTCCCCCTGAAGTCCGATAATTTCACGGGCTTGTCGTTGATGTCGTTTTGCGTAAAGTCCGGTGCAGGTGCACCGATACCTAATGCCTTTTCTGTTTCCATGGACTGGTAAAACTCCTGCCCGGCAGGGCTTTTCTTCAATGCCGCGCTAAGGCCGTTATACATCGGGGTAAGCTCCTTCAGGTTCATATTATTCATCACCGCCAGCTCTTTCAGGGCTACAATACTGAAAAAAGAGTTGGGGTTTTCCCCGACGAACTTACGCTGCAACGCTTTCTTTTCATCAATGGCTGCATGGAACCTGGTGTTCAGGTTATTGGTAAAAGCGGTGTCGTTCCTTTGTGCCTCTGTAGCGCCGCCGTAGTCTTTATTGATACCTGCCATCAGCGTATCATACACCGAAATAAACGATTTGTAGCGGTCGTATTCCTTGTTTACAGGCGACCCGGTGATCACGGCATCGCTGATATTACCGGTACTGGCCACGGTAAAAGTGGCATTATCCAGGTACAGCAGGCGGCGGTCTGTATCCGGACCATGACCAGTAAGCCCCGCGCCGCTATGGTCTACCGTCAGCATCACCAGGTAGGGCGACTTCAAAGTGCCTTTAAATTGAAAGCTGCCATCTTTGATAACGGCAGAGTCGAGAAAGGTTTCCCCGTTTACACGGCGGTCAAGATAAGCCTTGGCGCCGGGTGCTGTTTGCCCCACTTTGCCTTTCAGCGTATATGCCTGCTGGGCAAAGGTAATGGCCGGCAACACCAGTGCCGCTAATAATGTACCTGTTTTCATAAATTAACTGTATAACGTTGGTTTATAAAACATAAAGCACAGAACCACCTGAATCTTAGCGTTTGTTTGTTTTTTTTATGTGGTATGGCCCTGCCCGCAGCGGTTTAACAGTAGTTAACATTGTAGTAATAAACTAATTAGCGTTATTGCCGTCTAATAAACCGTAGCCAGCTACCGAATAATTATCGGCCGTTTTTTGAACAATACATTAAACGGATAGTTACTCATAGTACCTGATTGCTGTCTGTATTATTTAATGAACCGTAAAACGCTATGAGTCGATCTACAATTGCGCTTTTGTTGCTGGTATGCTGTGCCTGCAAAAACAATAAGCAAGGCAGTACAAAAAATACCCTTAAGCCCTACCCTGTTATGGTATTGCAGCCCAAAAACGCCATCATCAATGCCGACTATCCCGCTACCATCCAGGGTATCCAGAACATTGAGATCCGTCCTAAAATAGATGGATATGTGGATGCCATCTACATTGATGAAGGCGCCACCGTTAAAAAAGGACAGCTGCTGTTCCGCATCAGCGCTCCCCAGTATGAACAAAACGTAAACACTGCCCAGGCCAATATTAAAATTGCCGTGGCAGATGTAAATGCGGCGCAGATGCAGCTCAACAAAGTAAAACCGCTGGTGGAAAAAGATATTATCAGCGCCTACGAACTGGAAGCTGCCGCCTACAACCTGCAATCCAAACAGGCCGCACTGGCGCAGGCACAGGCTGCGCTTAACAATGCCAAAACCAACTTAAGCTATACTACCATTTACAGCCCCGCCGATGGCGTAGTAGGTATATTGCCCTACAAGATCGGGAGCCTGGTGAACAGTACCACCACCAATCCGCTCACCACCGTTTCAAATATTACACAGATCTACGCTTATTTTTCCATCAATGAAAGACAGGGACTCGATTTCTTCCTGGCTTCCAAAGGCGCTACCATGCAGGAAAAACTAGCCACCTTACCACCGGTAACACTGGTACTGGCAAACGGGATCGTACTGCCGCGGCAGGGCCGCGTGGAAACGGCCAGCGGTTTGATCAACCCCTCCACAGGCGCCCTCAATATGAGAGCTACCTTCTCCAATCCCGATGGCCTGGTACGCAGCGGTAGCAGCGCCATTGTAAGGATACCCCAACCTATAGATACCGCCCTGCTGGTGCCGCAAAAAGCCACCTTCCAGATCCAGGGTAAACTGTTCGTGTATGTAATGGATGCAGATAATAAAGTAAGATCAGTAGACATAGGCTCCAATGCCAGCGCCGCCGGGCAATCGTTTGTAGTGCAGCACGGTGTGAAAAAGGGCGATAAAATAGTGGTAGACGGGATCAGTAACCTGCGGGAAGACCAGCTGATCCAACCCCGCCTCGTAAACGCAGACAGTGTTTACAACAGTCTCTGATCCATTTAAAACAATGTCATGTTAAAAAGATTTATAGAGCGGCCGGTATTGTCAACAGTAGTGTCGATCATTATTGTTACACTGGGCATATTGGGACTGGTATCACTACCCATCTCCCAGTATCCCGATATTGCGCCTCCCACCATACAGGTACAAACCTCCTACAGCGGCGCCAATGCCGATGTGGTGCTGAAAAGCGTGGTAGTACCGCTGGAACAGCAGATCAACGGGGTGGAGAATATGGACTATATCACCTCCACCGCCGGTAACGACGGATCCGCCAATATTACCGTGAGCTTCAAGATCGGCAGCGATCCCAATATGGCGGCAGTGAACGTACAAAACGCCGTAGCCCGCGCCACACCGCTGCTGCCGCAGGAAGTAACCCGCTCCGGCGTTACCGTGCAGAAGAAACAGACCAGTAACCTGCTCATCTTCTCCATTTACAGTACCAACCCTACTTTCGATCAAACCTTCCTGCAAAACTATACCGACATCAATATTACACCGGTGATCAAACGTATCCCTGGTGTGGGCGATGCCTCAGCCTCCGGTAACATGGACTATTCCATGCGGATCTGGCTCAATACACAGGCCATGGCTTCGTACGGACTGGTGCCGGCCGATATCACCGCCGCCCTGGCGGAACAGAATATCCAGGCGGCTCCCGGCCAGTTCGGGGAAAGCGGCGGGCAATCGTTCCAGTACGTGATCAAGTACCCCGGTACGCTTATAGACACTACCCAGTTCGGTAATATTGTACTGCGTTCCAACCTGCGCAGCCGCCTGCTGCGCATGAAGGATGTGGCCCGCATTGAGCTGGGCGCTCTCAGCTACTTCAACAGTACCCGCACCAACGGCTACCCGGCCGTTTCTGTAAGCGTGGCCCAGGTAGCCGGCTCCAATGCCCGCGATGTGGTACGCGAAACGCTGAAGGTAATGGAAGAAGCCTCCAAAACTTTTCCTAAAGGCGTGAAATACGTGGTGCTGCAAAACGTGGACGATTTCCTCACCGCCTCAATAGATAAAGTATTGCATACACTGGTGGAAGCATTCATACTGGTATTCCTGGTGGTATTCATTTTCCTGCAGGATTTCCGCTCCACGCTGATCCCCGCCATATCCGTTCCGGTGGCAATTATAGGCACTTTCTTTTTCCTTAAGCTATTTGGATTTACCATCAACCTGCTCACGCTTTTTGCGCTGATCCTGGCCATTGGTATTGTGGTAGATGATGCTATTGTGATCGTGGAAGCCGTACATGCCCGTTTGGACACCGGCTACAAATCGGCCCGCAAAGCAAGTATTGACGCACTGGATGAAATATCCGGCGCTATTGTGTCTATTACGCTGGTAATGTCGGCAGTGTTTATCCCGGTTAGTTTTATCGGTGGTTCCTCGGGCATTTTCTACAAGCAGTTCGGTCTTACGCTGGCCATTGCCATTGTGCTGTCTGCCATCAATGCACTTACACTGAGCCCGGCGCTCTGTGCTATTTTCCTGCGACCTCACGGGAAGGAACATACGAAAATGAACTTCCTGCAACGTTTTTATAGGGCGTTCAACGTAGCCTTTGAAAAAATGACCAGGCGGTACGCGGAGGCCCTTCGCTTTTTCGGCAAAAGGAAATGGATCCCGCTGGGTATATTGATCATTTTCTGCGCCGGCCTGCTCATCCTCTCCAAAACAACGCCCACCGCATTTGTTCCGGCAGAAGATATGGGTACCATTAACTGTAACATCAGCTTACCACCCGATGCCTCTCTGGAACGTACCGATGTGGTAGCACGAAAAATTGAAAAGATCGCAGGCACTATCCCTGAAATCAATAATGTACTGGCGGTTACCGGTCGCGGACAGCTATCCGGTACCGGCAGCAACTACGGCATGGTGGTAATGCGGCTCATCCCCTGGAACCAGCGTACACGCAACATCCAGCAGATCATTAAGGAACTGAATAAGAAAACAGCCGATATGACGGAAGCAGAGATCAAGTTCTTTGCTCCCAACACCATCCAGGGATTCGGCGCCTCCAACGGGTTCGCATTCCAGTTGCAGGATAAAACCGGCGGCGATATTGCGCACTTTTTTAAGGTGAGCAAAGACTTCCTCACGGTGCTGAATGAACGGCCGGAGATCCAGTTCGCCACCACTTCTTTCAATCCTAACTTCCCGCAATACCTGATGAACGTAAACGTGCCGAAGATCAAGGACGCGGGACTGAATGTAACGGATATCACCAATGCCATGCAGGGATATTTCGGTGGTATCTACGCCTCCAACTTCAACCAGTTCGGGCAGCAGTACCGGGTAATGGTGCAGGCCTCGCCGGAGTTCCGGATGACGCAGGAAAGCCTGAATGCCGTATTTGTGCGCACGGCGGATGGCGTGATGGTACCTATCACAGAGTTTGTAAGTCTTTCGCAAACCTATGGCCCGCAAGCCATCACACGGTTTAACCTTTTCACTTCCATCAGCATTAACGGTTCGCCCAACACCGGGGTCAGCTCCGGTGAAGCCATTAACGCCATCCAGCAGGCGGCCGCAGAAACGCTGCCCACCGGCTTTGGCTTCGAGTTTTCGGGCCTTAGCCGTGAAGAGCTGGCAGGCGGTAGTCAAACCATCTTCATTTTCCTGCTGTGCCTCATTTTCGTGTATCTGTTGCTCAGTGCGCAGTATGAAAGTTACCTGCTGCCTTTCGCGATCCTGCTGGCCATACCGGTGGGTATTTTCGGCGCCTTCCTGTTTGCACAGATCTTTGGCGTGAGCAACAACATTTATGTACAGATCACCCTGATCATGCTGATAGGGTTGCTTGCTAAAAATGCGATCCTCATAGTAGAGTATGCCGCCGAAAGAAGACGTGCAGGCATGAGCATTGCGGAAGCGGCGGTAAGCGGTGCGCAGGCGAGGTTACGGCCTATCCTCATGACTTCCTTCGCCTTCATCCTCGGGCTTATTCCTTTGATGCTGGCCACCGGCGCGGGCGCCAACGGCAACCGCTCCATAGGTACAGGCGCTGTGGGCGGCATGCTCACAGGTACAGTATTCGGTGTATTCATCACCCCTACTTTGTTTATCATCTTCCAAACCTTACAGGAAAAAATAAAACGTGCGCCGGAAGAAGAAGACGATGAGGAAGAAAATCAACCACCGGCTACCGCACCGGTATCTTAAAAAAATCTGCCGCAGGCAGATATCAAAACAGGTAATATGAACGGTCGAAACAGCATATATATTTTACTTCTTTTCATCCTGGCAGGATGCATTACGGCCTGCCGTATCACGAAGCCTTACCAGCCTCCCGCTATTACGGATAATAACCTGTACCGGGACGTGAATACGACAGATACCAACAGTCTGGCCAGGGTTCACTGGAAAGAAATTTTCACGGACACACTTTTACAACAGCTGATCGCTACCGGTATCCGCAACAATCTTGATCTGCAGGTAGCCTGGTCGCGGATGCGGCAGGCGGAAGCTAATTATGCACAAAGCAGGCAGGCGCTGTATCCTTCGGTAAACGGAGATGTAAGCGCTGCCTATGCAGGCGCCTCCAATCAGCAACGTACAGGCAGAACCGTTATACCGCAGCAATACAACGCAGGATTGGCCGCTGCCTGGGAAGCGGATATCTGGGGTAAGCTGCGCAGCAACAAGCGCGCGGGCCTGGCCGCGTTCCTGCAAGCCACCGCCAATGCCCGGGCCGTGCAAACAGGGCTTATTGCCAGCATTGCCACTAACTATTATAACCTTACCGCATTGGATCAGCAACTGAAAATCACCCAGCAAACCGTGGTGAACTGGCAGGCTACCGTGGAGGTAATGAAGGAATTGAAAAAGGGCGATGTGGTAACCGGCGCGGCAGTGGTACAAAGTGAAGCCAGCAGGTATGCCGCGGAAGTAACCATCCCTGATCTGAAACAATCGATCCGCGAAACCGAGAACCAGCTGAACCTCTTGCTGGGACAAGCTCCCGGCCCTATCGCCCGCAGCGGCCTGGACGACCAGCAGCCTGTAATGCTGCTAAAAACAGGCGTGCCGGCACAATTGCTGGCGAACCGCCCGGATGTGCAGGCCGCTGAATATAACCTGCGCTATTACTATGAATTAACGAATGTGGCCCGCGCCTATTTTTATCCGGCGCTTACTATTTCCGCGTCGGGAGGTTATGCCAGTTACTTCTCCCTCACCGGTCCCGGTTCCTGGATCAGCAATCTTACAGCAGGGTTAACACAGCCCATCTTTAATCAGGGCATCAATAAAACACGCCTTAAAGTAGCGAAGGAACAGCAACAACAGGCTGCACTGGATTTCCGCACTGCCGTGTTAACGGCCGGGCAGGAAGTATCCAATGCCTTGTACTCTTATCAGACTGCTGTAGAAAAAGGCAATTCGCGGCGGTTGCAGCTCCAGAACCTGCAGTTGTCGGTAAACTATACCCAGGAACTGGTGAGATATGGATTTGCCAACTACACGGAAGTACTGAATGCGCAGCAAAATCTTTTAACAGCGCAACTGAGCAGGATCAATGATCACCTGCAGCAGCTGCAGGCCGTTGTATTCTTATACAGGGCGCTGGGCGGTGGCTGGCAATAATTCCTGCCGGAATGCAAAGGCAGGTATGGCCGCAGTACTGTTCAGCACCTCGTCTACCAACCCGAAATCCCGGGCTTCCGCCGCATCCATGAAATGATCGTTCCTGAAGGCATACGCTACTTCTTCTACAGAGCGGCCGGATTGTAAAGCGATGAGTTGAGAAAGTTTATGCTGCAGCCGGCCCTGTTCATTAAATGCGATCCGCACATCTTCAGTATATCCTTTGGCGCCGCCGCTGGCAGGATGCATGTGAACAGTAGCGTTAGGCAGCGCATAACGTTGCCCGCTGGCGCCGGCCGTGAGTATAACGGTGCCCATACTGCCGGTGAACCCCATGGCCGTAGTGGATACGGGCGATTTCAGCATTTTCATGGTATCATAAATTGCCATGCCGGCGTAGATCACGCCACCGGGGCTATTGATGTACATATTGATAGGCCGGTGATTTTCACTGTCGAGGTACAGCAGCTGCGCCACGATGAGATTAGCCACCTGGTCGTCGATGGCCGTGCCCAGGAAAATGATCCGCTCCTTCAGGAGCAGGCTGTATATATCAAACGCGCCGCGGCTTTCGCCGTCGATAACCGTAGGAACTAAAAAAGCCATGTTACTTGAAAATAGAAGTGATAGAATTATTGAAAGAAGTATCCTGCATAAGGCGTTGGAAAAGCTGGTCCAGCTCCCGGCGTTTTTCTTCCCGCGCCAGCCAGCGTACCAGCTGCAATGTTTTCCGCTGGTAGCGTACCTTTTCCCGCAATGCCGGTGCAGCCAGCATCCTGGCCTGGAACACCAGCCGGGAGGTAACGGGCATTTCATCCAGCAGGTATTGTTCTATTTGCTGCACTTCAGCTAACTGTTTCCGCATAATCCGACTGTTTAATTTGCTCCCTTACTTTTTCCAGGCATTTGTATTTCTGCACGCTGGCAGAATGTTGTGTTTTGAAATTAAAATCCGCCGTTATTTCCTGTATGGAAAGATGATCATAATAAAATGCGCGCAGCAGCTGCAAACAGCGTTGACCAGCGGCTTTCACATACTCCAGTACCGGTTTGGGCACCGGTGGCGGTGCATAATAATCAGCCGGTACACCTATATCATTGTCCATATCATCCAGCGGGATATGAGGTCCGGATTGTTTCAGTTTGCGGATACCCAGTATCCTGGCGATGCCTGTAATATACGCCTCCGCAGGTACGCCGGGGGGCAGTTTGTTTTGCTGTTTTTTTTCGAGATAGATGATAACGGCATCCTGGAAAATATCTTTGGCCATCTCCAGGTGGCCGCCCATCCGGTATATCACCGCCGCCACGCGTGGCAGCGTATTCCGGTATATTCCTTCCAACCATTGATCTTCTTGAGTACGCATATGAGCCTGGTTTTATATACTAGTGTCGGAAACCAAAGAGATATCACCCAAAATTTAGGATTTTTTTTTACCTTTGTGTCACAATGTGATCATTATCCTACATACAATAACGGGCTGAGGCCCTTATACATGCCGCTCCGGCGTGTTTTATCTCCGGTTTCCATACATTTTTTTATAATCATACAGTGATGCAACTGCATACGCTGATCTATTCAACTAAATTTTACAGTCATGAAAATGAGTATCCCCGTTTCCCAACCCGCTAACCCGGCGATGTGTTTCGCCGCCATTGTTCATTTCAAAACGATTACTCATGCTTATCAGCGTACAACAGCTCAGTTACCAGCTTCCATCCGGCCAGGATCTATTCAGGGATATCAGTTTCACGCTTCATAAAGGATACAGGGCGGCCATTGCAGGCAATAACGGCGCCGGCAAATCTACTTTACTGAAGATCATTGCAGGCCTGGAAAAGCCGTCGTCCGGCACGGTGCGGATAACGGAACCCTGTTATTATGTACCACAGCATTTCGGGCATTTTAATACGCTTACCGTGGCGCAGGCCGCAGGTACCGCGCAAAAACTGGATGCGCTGGAACTCATACTGCAGGGCGATACCAGCCCGCATCTCTACGATATACTTGGCGACGACTGGGACATTGCCGTTCGCAGTGAAGCCGCCTTTGAGAAATGGGGACTCCGGGCATTACAGCCGGATCAGCCTTTATCTTCACTCAGTGGCGGCGAAAAAACAAGGCTGTTCCTTGCCGGCATCGATATTTTTGAACCTTCCATTGTGCTGCTGGATGAGCCCACTAATCACCTCGACTACCACGCACGGGAACAGCTATACGAATGGATGGCCGGCACTTCCTGCACCTTGCTGATCGTGAGCCACGACCGGCAGCTGCTGCGCTTCTGCGAGCCCATCTGGGAGCTGCAACCCAACGGTATCAAAGCCTACGGGGGCAATTACGATTTCTACGCCGAACAAAAAAGCATTGAAACAGATGCCCTGCAACAGCGGGTAGCCCACCAGGAGAAAGCGTTGAAAGAAGCAAAAAAGCAACGGCAGGAAGCAATGGAGCGCAAACAACACGCCGATGCACAGGCGCGGAAAAAAGCCCAAAGTGGCGGAATACCCAAGATACTCCTGAATGGAAGAAAAAATCATGCAGAAGTATCGACCGGAAAATTAAAACAGGTGCACAACGAAAAAGTGGAAGACCTGCGGGCAGGCTGGCAGGAGCTATCGGCCATGACGCAGATCCAGCGCATGATGAAGGGATACTTCGAACAATCGTCGCTGCATACCGGGAAAGTGCTGGTACAGGCCACCGGCATCAACTTTGGATGGGCGCCGCAGCACCGGGATACCACGGCACCGGAGCCCCCAGCAACGGGAGAACCGCCAAAGTTCACATCTCCCGGAAACATGCTTTGGAAAACACCGCTCACCTTTACCATCCGCAGCGGACAGCGGCTGGCCATTACAGGCTCCAACGGCAGCGGCAAGTCTACCCTGCTGCAACTGGTACTGGACCAGCTGCAGCCAACCACCGGTGAAATGCATACTGCCATCAGCCGCAGCCTGTTGCTGGACCAGGACTACACGCTGATCAACCGCGAAAAAACGGTGCTGCAACAGGCCTTGTCTTACAACAATAACGGCCTGGAAATATCAATGGTGAAAACCATACTGGTGAATTTCCTTTTCAGCCCGGACACCTGGGATAAACCCTGCGCTGTATTAAGCGGTGGTGAAATGCTGCGGCTCGCGCTGTGCAGCATGACCCTGCAGGACAAGGCCCCCGATGTGATCCTGCTGGATGAGCCAACCAACAACCTGGACCTGCAGAATATCAATATACTCACGCAGATCTTCAGGGAATACAAAGGCACTTTGCTGGTCATTTCCCACGACGCCGATTTTATAGCGGAAGTAGGTGTAGATGATGTACTGGCGTTAAGCAGCTAAGCCAGGTGCTGCACCTGCATAAGAAAGATGACGGCCACCATTGCGGGTGTCCGGCAAAGCCCCTATGCAGGTGCGGCGCCCGCATAAGAAAAGACGCCATTTGGGTAAATATTTTGAATTACAAAATAAGTAAATTAACTTTGTATCTCAAAGTACTTTCTGTTTATCGTAAAACTCAATAACATGAAGATCTCAAGAACAAAATTCGTCATCACCTTTCTCGTTCTGGCGTTTGCCTTTCAATTTATTTCTAATTCAGTTTTGGGAACGGAAGTCAGGCTCTTTCCCGCCAACGGCGAGTGGTTCCCGGGAAGGGGATCACCAATAGCCTGGAAGAACACCTTAGCTGCTGTTTTATATCCAGTCCGGTTTGTGTTAATAGCACCTTTGTCGTTTTTAGGTAAAGATCCGGATCCGGCGCCACCCGTTTTATTGCTTGCGTTTGCCTTTTACTGGACGGTTATCGCCTTGGCGCTCCACTATCTCTTCAGTAAAATATTCACCCGAAAAAGCGCATAAATAGTTAGCTGATTAATATGCAGATAATGAATAGCATTGAGGAAATATACTATGAAGCAAAGTCGGACAAATGGTTTAAGAGATTCGCCATTTTTTGCCGGGTTGCTTTGGCATTGAGTTTTATTCCGGCCGGCCTGGTTAAGATCATGGGTGAACGTTTCGCTGAGGGCCTGCCTCACAACAATCCGTTAGGACATTACTTTGATGCCTTACAGCTAACGGGATATTACTACACCTTTATTGGTATTGCCCAGGTTATAACAGCCATATTGCTGTTAATACCGAGAACATCTCTGCTGGGTGCACTGATGTATTTTCCTATAATTGTCAATATTTGTGTGCTGACTTATGCCATGCGTTTTGCAGGTACAAGGATCAACACCATGATGCTGCTCGCAAGCTTGTTTTTATTGATCTGGAATTATGATCGTTTAAAATACATTCTGCCATTTAAACAGCCAAAACCAGATCCGCCCGTATTATTGAAAAAGCCCCTGGGTATGCGCCTTCGGATCTTCTTTTTCGGAGGTTCCGCTGCATTATTGGCTTTTATTATCATCGGTACTTCCTATTTATATGAGATAGGGCCAGGCAACGCTGAAGATGAATGCAGGAGTCAGTGCGCTTCCGGCAAAAACCCTGCGGCCTGCGAAGCTTTCTGCAACTGCATATATAAAGAAGGGCGACCGCTGGATAGTTGTTTGGCTGCGTATGATAAAGCGAAAAATATACACAAAGCTGATACAAAATAACATGCAAAATAAGCGTCTTCGTAAAGACACTCATTTCCCTTATTCAATTTCCGGATAGCGATCGAACGGCGCTACACCAGTGATTTTAAGCGGAAGGAACGTTCCGTTGGCAGTGAGATACTGAAAAATGTCGCCTGTTCTGCAAAGCAAAGGAAAGCCGTATTGCACTTCCGTAACGCCGTAGCCTGCTGCTTCTTCCAGCACCACATCATCAAACGCCTGTTTACTTACCGGCTTCCCGGCCGCATCCAGCACGGTAAATTTTGATCCTGTTTGTGCAAGGAATCCGCGTCCGTTCTTTTCTACCAGCAGGCGATCGTATACAGGGGCTATGATTATTTTACCGGTGTTGTTGGCATATCCATACAACGGGTATTCGCTGCCGGCCACTTTCTTTTCCACTAAACGGGATTTCGCCACCGGTGGTGGTATCCTTTCTTTTGGTGCAGGTACTTTCATCCCTTTGAAATTAAAGAAGACGCTGGCATAATCCTCCTTCCGGGAGGCTATCAACAGGCTGGCATCTGCGGCCGATATATCTACACTGCTATAAATGGCAGGGATCAGCATTTTTTTATGCATGATGTCATACACACCGACGCCGGTTTCTTTCTTTACAGCTACCAATCCCGGCGCAAGGCCTTCCGCCTTTTTATATTCCACGGGCAATACCTGCTGCCCCGAGGTGCTATATAATCCATACATCTCCTGGTAACTTACTTCCAGCAAATCCATACCAGGGGCAGTAGCCGTGGTATGGTCTATATCAAAGAAAGCCGGTTCAACCACCTTCCGGGTTGCCGCGTTATAAAAGCCATACAACGCTTTTTGTTTCAGTTTGAAAAGAAGCGTTGAAAAGCGTTTATCCATCAACGTTATATCGGTGTAATTTTTGGGCAGCAACTTTTTACCGGTGCTGTCTGTTATGTTGTAATTACCATCCACCGGTATAATAAAATATTCACCGGCGGCCACCACATCACCTTCATATACCGGTGGAATGATTACTTTGCCATCTTTCCGGAGGATGCCTGTTTTACCATTTTGGGAGATCCGCAGGTAAGGTCCATAGCCCTGTTCATCATAGGCATCCGAGATATCGTCATAAATAAAATCTGCTATTTGCGTACCGTCTTCCCCAATCAGGCCGTACTTGCCGTTCTTCCTTGCCCTGAGTGACCCATTATTGGTGATGGTCATATCGGTATACTCAGGCGCCGCATATTCTTTTTTATCTCCCAGACTGATGGTTACATCCTGCCCGTTCTTTTTTAAACTCGTTACCCAGTTATCACTGCGCATAAAGAAATGTTCATGCTCATATGCAAAAGGGATCAATACTTTGTTATTAAAGTCGATGATCCCCCATTTGCCATCCTTTTGTGCAAACAGGTAATCACCTTTACTGCCGCAGCCTCCGCAATAGTCGAATGATTCATACATAGCCGGTATCAGCAGTTTGTTCTCCGCCGTGCTGTAAATGCCCCATTTGCCGCCGGTTTTCACATCAAAATTTTCATTGTCCAGTATGCCTGCGTCTTCAAATTGCATGGGCAGCAACAGCTTTCCGTAGGTATCTGCATAGGTCATTTTTCCATCCCGGCGTAACACCAGGTAGGTTTTCCATTTCATTTCAATGGCGTCATATTCCGCCGGCAGCACCCATTTCCCGTTATTGTTCACGATGCCTGTTTTCCCGTTGCTGGTTACCAGCAGCATGGTGGTTTGCTTATCAGGAACAATCAATGAATGACCATTTTCTTCCAGGGGTGTAGTAGTAACCGGATGGTAGGCGGCCAATACCTGGTCAAATACCTTTTTACCCGAAGGATCAATATACCAGCTCTTTTCGGCTTCCACTATACGGGCAAACCCGTTGCTGAATACAGATGCCTGTTGCGCGGGCAAAGTGCGTGCTGCCAGCAGCAGTACGCCCGCGAGTAAATAACGTATATGCTTTGCTGTTATGCTGTTAATCATCATATCCTTTCTTCTTCTTTGATTTATATGGGAATGGTTTTCCCTGTGCATCAACATAAAAATACCACTCCCCTTGTTTCACCAGCAAAGGAAAAACATTCCTTTCATATCCCTGGTTGGTTTCCATTTCATCGTAGATGGCGGGGATGATCATTTTGCCGTTAATCCCGGCAATACCCTCTTTACCTTCACGGGTTACTACAAACAGTTTATTATCTTCCCGGTAATTGATATCGTCAAATTCCACCGGTAAAATAATGTTACCCAGGGTATCTGTTACACCGTATTTGTTATTGCGGCCCACTTTAAAAAACGGGGCGCCATAGAAACCGCTTATTTCACTATATTCCAGGGGAAGCAGCACTTTCCCTTCCCTGGTGATCAGTCCTCGTAGTTTCCCTTTCTTTACCAGGAGCCGGTTTTCCAGGTTATTAATATCTTCTGCTACGATGGGATAAATGATCTCCTTGTTGCGGTTTATGATACCATACAGCGTTTGTTCGGGGCCAATGTCTTTACCTGCGAGGGCCAGGCCATTCCAGAAATCCCCTACAAAACTGTAGTCGTCGAAAACCACTTCCTTACCATTGGTATCCAGGAACAGGTTGCTGCGGCTGCCATTGTAAGCGCCCCATATTTTCAACAACCCGCTGTTGAATTGAGCATTCCTTCTTTTGGCGCTTTCGGGCATCAGCAACCGGGTAGCCCTGTCGTCTTTAAATTCCCATTTGTTGCTGCTGTATAATACATTACCTGCAATATCCGTAAGTGTGCAGGTGGTGGTACCATCGTTGTTATACTTCGTTTCCACGATCCGGTTGGTGTCTACCGCGGTAAAGAACCCGTATTGCTTTCCGCCCCGGATGATCTTACCTGTTTTATCTGCCAGCGAAGTAGTGTCGCCGTTGCGCAGGTACAGCAGCTCTGGGTTCTGCCATTGGATCCAGTCGTACCGCGCGGGGAGCATCTCCTTCCCGGTAGCGGCATTGAACACGCCCAGCCTGTCTGCCTTTGAAAAGGCGAGATAGTCTGCTTTATTCGCTCCTGCCAGGTCATCAAGATAAGAGTAGCTGCTGCTGTAACCACTTACCAGGCCATCATAGGCCACCGGCAGGATCACTTTGCCATCTGCTGCCAGGATACCGGTTTTACCTTGCTGTTCTGCTGCCAGGTAAAGCCTGTTTTGCCAGGAGAAGGGGTTTATGCGGCTGTATGTAAATGGTAACAGCTGTTTTCCTGCAGCATCAAACACGCCTGTGCCGGTTGCATTGCTTACCAGGAAAACGGCCGGCACTGCTGATTGCGGCGCAATGGTACTCCCAGGCGCCGTTACTACAAGGGCGCCATATATTTCCCTTCCTTCGGTATTAACGGCTTTGATTTCACTGTACTGCGCCGGGATGATCTCTTTTCCTGCTGAATTTACCACGCCGTATTTACCACCTATGCTCACTTTCATCACAGTTCCCATCAGTGCAGCTTCTGTATATTGCAGCGGCAGTAATGTTTTACCGTGTGCATCCACGAAGCCGGTTTTGTTGCCCCGTGTAACGGCAAAAATATCATCGGCGGGGCCCTGGCTGCATTTATCATAATCCGCCGGCACTACAATATGACCGTCATGGTCCATCACGCCGGTTTTGCCTTTGGAAGTAAACCCGAAGTAAGTGTTATTGCTACTGAGGTAATTAAACGACTCGTATTCCGCCGGAACAATGATGCTGCCATCTTCCGCGGCAAGCCCGGCTTTGCCGGCTTTCTTTATTTCTATGGTATAATCGCGTACATAACTTTTGCCTGCATCTTCGTATAGGGGTGCCTGTAATACCTTTCCTGTTTTGATCTCTATCCATCCCCAGCGGCCGTCTTTCTTCATTTTCAGCACATGTGGCGTCAGCGTTTCCACCTGTGCGTAGATGGGCGGACAGATCTCGTTCCCCAAAGTGTCTGCAGCGCCGTATTTTCCATTAAGCCGGGTAATTACAAAGCAATAATTCTTTGAAGAATCCCGGTCGTCCTTTTCATCGGCCAGGCTCACTTCATCATATTTGAAAGGCGCAATGATCTTACCGGCACTGTTGATGGCGCCATAGGCATTGTGTTTCACCGCTACAATGGTTTTGAAATAGCCCTGGTTTTCCAGTTTATCTACCAGTACCGCCCCTGAAAGATGCAGCCATTGTTTTTGGTGATTGATCATTACCGGCGCCAGCTGCCCGTCGAACCGCCCCAAGTAATCCGCTGCCACCTGCTGCTGTGCATACAGCGAAAGGTTGCTTAAAAGGAGTCCTGCCAATAAATATCTTTTTCCCTTCATGTAGTTTCGGCTTTATAGAAGTTGCAAAGATGCATATCTTTCAGAAAACGCAAATAATTTATATCTTGTTTAAAAAGATATCAAATACTTCTCTTATGATGCGATCCCTTTTACCATTCACCTTATGCATGTTTATCGGCCTTACTGGTTTTGCCCAGAAAAGAAAAGGTTGGAAGCTCGTCTGGCAGGAAGAATTTAATTACACCGGCCTGCCGGACAGTAGTAAATGGGGATATGAAGTGGGGCATGTGCGCAACAAAGAAGCACAATACTATACCCCTGCCCGCGCAGAAAATATCCAGGTGGCCAATGGGGTATTGCAGATAAAAGGGCTGAAAGAAAACTATCCCAATGCTGCCTGGCAACCGGGTTCGGAGCAATGGAGCCGGAAAGACAGTATAGCCGGCTACACCAGTGCCAGCATCAACACCAAAAATAAATTCACTTTCACTTATGGCCGTATGGAAGTAAGGGCCAAGCTACCCGCCGGCGGGGGCATGTGGCCGGCCATATGGCTGCTGGGCGCAGATCATAGCCACGGCGGATGGCCCTACGCAGGTGAAATTGACGTAATGGAATTTATTGGCAATGAGCCTCTGAATATCTATGGCACTATTCATTATGCAAAAGACAGTACCGGCCATGCCTCCAGTGGCCGCCGTATTGCCGTGCCGGATCTTCACAGTGGCTTTCACGTATATACGTTGGAGTGGAACAAACAACAGCTGGCCCTGTATTTTGATGATTCGCTTTATCACCGTTTTGATATAGCGGCAGCCGGTCGCGGCGATTTCAATCCCTTCCGCCAACCCTTTTATATTTTGCTGAACCTTGCCATGGGCGCCGCATGGCCCGGCCCTATCGATGATAAGGTATTGCCACAGCAATTCCTGGTAGATTATGTAAGGGTGTATCAAAAGAGAAAACGCTGATCCAATGCTTCCGTTCAACCAAAAGGTGCGGGGTTTTATTATTTTTTTGTTACGTTTGCCGATTCCCGTTTTGGGGCGTGAACCTAAGAAATGAAAAAAATCTGCATTATGAATGGAATGACTAAATCTGTTGCCACTGCATTCCTGGGCGCCTTTACGGCGTTACAGGGGCTCACCGCAGTAGCTCAATCCAATGAAAAACCCAAACTGATTGTAGGCATCGTGGTGGACCAGATGCGCTGGGATTACCTGTACCGCTATTACGACCGCTATGAAGCCGGCGGCTTCAAACGTATGCTGGGCGATGGTTTTTCATGTGAGAACACATTTATCAGCCACCTTCCCTCTTTTACAGCCGTAGGCCACAGCACTATTTATACCGGCAGTGTGCCGGCTATTCATGGTATTACGGGCAACGACTGGCCCGATCAGCTGACCGGGAAAAAATGGTACTGCACAGAAGACTCCTCCGTACAGGCAGTTGGTACCGGCAGCCCCGCAGGCAAAATGTCGCCCCGCAACCTGCTGGCTTCTACCATCACCGATGAACTGAAACTGGCTACCAATTTCCGCTCAAAAGTAGTAGGCGTATCGCTGAAAGACCGCGCCTCTATCCTTCCCGCCGGACATACCGCCAACGGCGCATTCTGGCTGGACGACAGCAACGCCAGCTTTGTGACCAGCACCTGGTATATGAAGGAACTGCCTGAATGGGTAAAACGTTTCAACAACCGCAAAGTGCCGCAGCAGCTGATGTCCCAACCATGGGAAACCCTGTACCCTATCAATACCTATGTACAGAGCAGTGAAGACAACGCCCCCTGGGAAGGTACTTTCCCCGGCGAAAAAGCGCCTGTTTTTCCCCATGCACTGAAAGACGTTTATAAAAAAGATCCCGGCAGCCTGAGATCTACTCCTAATGGTAATACACTCACACTGGATTTTGCGAAGGCCGCCATTGAAGGATATGACCTAGGTAATAACACGGTAACGGATTTCCTTACCATCAACTGCGCTTCTACTGATTATGTAGGCCATAAATACGGTCCTAATTCCATAGAAGTAGAAGATACCTATCTCCGCCTGGATAAAGACCTTTCTGCTTTCTTCTCTTATCTTGATCAGCGTGTAGGAAAAGGGAATTACCTGGTATTCCTTACCGCCGACCACGGCGCTGCCCATGCCCTTAAATTTATGGAAGAACATAAACTGCCTTCGGGGCAAACTGAAAGCCGGAAACTGGCAGCAGGACTTGACAGTACGCTGAATGCACATTTTGGTGTAAGCAAACTGGTACTGTCTTTTATGAACTACCATGTGAGCTTCGACAAAGCAAAAATTGCTGCGTCTAAACTGGATTATGATGCGGTGAAAAAGGAAGCCGTTAAATACTTTGAGGCGCAACCGGGTATTCAGTTTGCCGCCGACCTGGATAACATCGGGGTGAACCCTTTGCCGGAACCATTGAACACCATGGCTATTAATGGTTACAACCGTAAACGCACCGGGTCTGTAATTGTAATCCCTGAACCGGGATGGTTTGAAGGCTCACTGAAAGGAACTACCCATGGTAACTGGAACCCATTCGATATCCATATTCCACTGGTGTTTATGGGGTGGCATGTAAAGCATGGCGCATCCAATGAAACCGTGCATATGACGGATATTGCCGCTACCCTGGCGGCCATGCTGCATATACAAATGCCTAGTGGCTGTGTAGGTAAGCCCGTAAAAGAAATACTGCAATAATATATATCCGTGAGGATGCCACCGGCATCCTCACGCTTGTTTGAATTATACCCTTCCCATAAAAGGATCTGTTATCCCTTCTTCTCCCGTTTCCACTCTTCCTGCATACTGCTGGCTAAATGTATCGAAGCCTGCTGCCTTCACGGTGAAATCGTACCAGCCATGGCTTTTCTGCAATGGCAATACCAGTTCCAGCGTAGCTCCGGCCGCAACGCTGCGCTGGATCACCTTTCCATGATACGCATTATCTGCAATGCTGACATTGCGTGAACTGCTACCGGTGTTGGATATACGTAAAACCAGGTTGCCGGTGGCTTTCTTCTTCAGCTTGCCGCTTGTTTCATAATCTAATTCCAGGTGCAGCTGCGGATGTTTGGGCGAGCCTTCAAAAGCGCGGTAAAACCCGTTGGGTCCATGCAGGTGCAGCTTGTAATGGTTACCAGCAAAGGCTTTCGCCGGCCATTCATAAGTGATGGTATCACCGGCGGCTACGGCAAACGACCAGGTTCTTCCCGGATCCGTTTCACCGGTTGCTTCGTCCTTGTAAGGAAGGTGCGTGTATACGGTGAAAGGTGCACCATGGGCGAGGTCGCCAAACAGCTGTTTGCCGGCCTTCATTGTCAGCGTCAGCAATTCCCCGTCTGCTTTCCACTGCCCGTCTGCCAGCAGTTCATATGGCAACGCGCAGGAAGGGCGGGTGCCTTTCTCCTGTTGTAAAATCGTACCGCCTTTCCCGTTAGTGAATGCTTTTACATCTGCATCGCCGATCTTATTAAACCCGGCGGGTACTGATTTAAAACGGGCATTGTTGATATTTTCCACTACACGGCGCTGGTCCAGGAAGATCTTTTTGTCGGGCGTGGAAGTGTTAAAGGGACTGAAAGCTGCAGTAAGGTCACCGCTGATAGTGCGTCTCCACTGGCTGATATTTTCCAGGTGCAGTTTTTTGTTCAGCTTCCTGTTGAAAAACGTTTCCAGGAATTGCAAAGTGGAAGTATGTTCAAATACCTGCGAGCATACCTTTCCTCCCCTGCTCCAGGGAGATGCGATCATGAGAGGCACCCGGAAACCCAGTCCTACCGGGGCTTCCCTGGCCTGTTTTTCGCTAATGCCCTGTTTCAGTTCATGTGCCAGCCGCACCTGTTCAATTTCGGTATCAATGCCGGCGGAACATTTACCGGTGCCGGGTTTGTTATTATCGTTGATAGAGAAAGGTACCACGTGATCGAAGTAACCATCATTTTCATCGTAAGTAACAATGAAAATGGTTTTCTTCCATACTTCCGGTTTTTGTGTAAGGATATCCAGTATTTCGGATACATACCATGCGCCATACCAGGGAGCGCTGGGATGATCGGAAAAGTTCTGCGGACCTGCCAGCCAGGATACCTGCGGCAGGGCGCCTTCGTTCACATCTTTACGGAACTGGTGCAACACGTCGCCGGCTGGTACCGTAATGGTACGCTCGGCTGATCCGTCTTTATAACTCACTGCTGTTACATTCCGGTAGGAAGGATCATTTTTATTTACCACGAAAGCCCGCTGGTACAGCGACTTCTGGTGGTCGGTTAATTTCTCATAGCTTTCTTTGTTCCATTTCACCAGTTCCTGTGTAGCATTGTCCAGCACCGCTTGTTTTTTGGAGATGTCGGTGCGGATCTTTGCAGCGGCAGCATCTGAAGAAGGACTGGCCTCCTGGAGCTTATTGATCTCATCGGGCAGGGTTTCTACCTGTTTCAATAATCCGTTTACATAGCGTTCGGAGAATTTCACGTTGTAGGCAGCAAAAAACTCCAGCAGGTTACAGCCGAAGTTAGCGAGCCACGCCCTTTCTTCTCCTTTCCATCCGCCACCGCAGCTGATCTCATTCTGGTAAAACTTCCAGGCGATGTTGTTTTCTTCCAGTAATTCCGGGAAGGTTTTCCAGGGAAGTTTTCCGTAGCTGAAGTCATCGTTGCGGATATGCGCTTTCGGTAACCCGTCTACTTCATGCACAATTTTCCCTGTCCAGAAAAAGGAGCGGTTGGGCGTAGTGCTGGTCATGGCCGAGCAAAAGTTCTGGTCGCATACCGTGAAAGCATCTGCCATGGCGTAGTTGAAGGGAAGATCCTCACGGGTGTAATAGCCCATTGTTAAAGGCATGGCCGCATATTCTTTGTTGCCCGGCGTTTTCGCGATCAGCCATTTGTCGTAGCGCCCTTTATTGTAGGCATCTACCTGGCTTGGCCTGGAATGTGGCAATGCGCCCATCCAGGTGGCTTTGGTATCTTTGATATTAAGACGAAAAGGCGCGTAGGTATCGCCCTGTGCATTGGTTTGAAACCATACCGGCTTTGCATCCGGCTGCCATGCTGCGCGGGGATCATTAAAACCCCGAACGCCCTGTAAGGTACCAAAGCAGTGGTCAAACGAGCGGTTTTCCTGCATCAGGATCACAATGTGTTCCGCATCGAGGAAAGTACTGCCGGGAGCGGGATCTATTGCCAGCGCCCGTTGAATGGATGCAGGCATCATGGTAGATAAACCTGCGGCTCCGGATAGTAATAAAGATTTTTTCAGAAATTCTCTGCGTGAGTCCATTTATATTCAGATTGAGTGGGTTTCTGCATTGTTCATCAAAACATTGTTCATCAAACAAAATAGAAAACATTCTCAAAGAATGCAATGGTACTTCCTGTTATGTGTCTGTTATACATTATATGCGGCTATGGTTGAGGACAGCCGGTAAGTGTATGCCATTCATGTTCTATGCGTGTCATGAGCAAGGCATTATCAAAAGCAACGGATCCTTTTTTAAACACCGTAGTATCTTCAAAAAAGCTGGAACTAACCTGCAGCAATTCCAGCGGGCTTACCTGCCACTCGTAAGTTTGCAGTTTCAGCCCGTCGAGCGACTCCCGCCGGTTTGGAGAATAGCCAACGGCGCCGCCCGCAAAAAATGCAGACGCACTTTCCAGTGTACCGAAAACGGAGGTAGCCGGGAATTGGCTGGTACTGCGGGCATCCACGCTAAGAAAGGTATGATCGGCACTGGTAAAACCAATATGATAATGCCCATCCGCTTCTTTTACATCAAAACGCGCCAGGTGGTGCTTCCCGGGAAAGATCCGCCCGCCTGCCAGCGCATTCAACCGCGAGGAAGTATCCCGCCTTGGGATATACACGCCTTCTTTCGTAACACCATTCTCCTCCCATTCCACGGCAATACGGTGTGCGCCGTTCTCAGAAGAGATGCCTGTAAAATCCGGCCAGCCTTTGGGTTTTATATGTTTTAATCTTATCAGGCAGATACCGGCAATGGCTTTGTCTTTATATATTTTTGGACGGAAAGGCGCCGGTAGCAGCGACTGGATAGCTTCGGGGTCCACGGTAAAATTCACCAGGATGCGGCGGTCTATATAACCATGTATAACGGGTAGTTTCATATAGGTACAGATCTGTATTAAAGATACCTCAAACCGGGTGTTTTAATAAATTTGAACAATTGTTTTGAAAAGTTGTTCAATTTTGTACCTTTGTAGAAATATTGATTATGCCGGTAAGGGAGCAAAAAGTAAAAATGGACGACTCTACGGAAGAGCGGATCAAGGCGGCCGCCAGGATCGTATTCACCAAGAAGGGATACCAGGCCACCAAAGTGAGGGATATTGCTGCAGAGGCCGACATTAACCTCTCACTGGTGAATTATTATTTCCGCAGCAAGGAAAAACTGTTCCAGCATGTGATGGGAGAAGTAATAGATAAATTATTTGCCACCATCACGCAGGTGCTCAATAATGAACAGCTCAGTGTGCAGCAGCAGGTAGAACAACTGGCGGACCATTACATTGATATGTTGCTGAAGAACCCGGATTTTCCTTTGTTTATGGTGAATGAGATCTTTGCCGGCAGCGATGAGCTATTGAAAGATAACCGTAAGAACGCCATCTTCGAGTCACATTTCTTTAAGCAGCTGGCCGCCCTGCAGAAGGAAGGTAAAATGCATATCCATCCTATCCAGTTAATGCTGAACCTGATCGGTTTTGTGGTGATGCCCTTCCTGGCCCGACCACTGCTGGAAAGGAACAAAGTGGTAAAATCAAATCAATTCGTAGCCATGATGGAAGAACGGAGAAAGCTCGTTCCCATGTGGATAAAAGGTATGCTGAAATAGCTGCTTTTTTTTGCTCAGAAATTGAACAACTTTTCAAAACAATAATTCAAATATGAAAGTACTTCAGGCGTTATGCTGTTTCATATTGTTGGGACTGCCGGTAAAACAGGCCCGGGGACAGGATTCCGTGCTTACCCTTGAGGAGTGTTACACCCTGGCCCGGCAGAATTACCCGCTGATCAAACAGTACGACCTCATTAAACGCAGCAGCAGGTATTCCGTGGAAAATGCAGGTAAACTCTACCTTCCTCAACTCACTGTAAGCGGGCAGGCTACTTACCAGTCGCAAACCATTAACTTCGGCGAAGTGATCCCTCCCCTTCCCGGTGTGGAGTTCCCCTCCCTGAGCAAAGACCAGTACAAAGTACAGGCGGAAATTTCCCAGCAGATCTATGACGGCGGGGTAAGCAAGCTGCAGAAAGAAAGCAGTCGCGCTAACGAAGCCATACAGCAGCAACAGCTGGAAGTAAACCTCTACGCCATCCGCGAACAGGTAACCCAATTGTATTTCGGCATACTGCTCATGGATGCACAGCTGCAACAGAACGGCCTGAGAAAGGCAGACCTGCAAAGCGCCACAGATAAAATGCAGGCGGCCCTTAACAACGGCGTAGCCTACCGCAGCAACGTAGATGAACTCAAAGCAGAGATCATGAACGCCGATATGATGGCCACCGAGTTCACGGCTAACAGGAAAGCCTATATGAAAATGCTGTCGGCTTTCCTTCATGAGCCGCTGAATGATAGCACCCGCCTGGCATGGCCCGCACCCGTGGCGCCACAACAGGAAATACATCGACCTGAAATTACTTACTACGATATCCAGAAAAAAGCGCTGGACGTACAGGAAAAACAATTGCAATCCGGTTACCTTCCCAAGCTGAACGCTTTTATCCAGGGCGCCTATGGCCGGCCTACCTTAAATATAGTAGATAATAAATCCGGCGCCTGGTGGCTCGGCGGCGTACGCCTTAGCTGGTCGCTCGGCAGCCTTTACTCCCTGAAAAATAACCGGCAACTGCTGGACATTAACCGGCAAAGCCTGGATGTAAGCAAGGAAACGTTCCTGTTCAATACCGGTATGAACCTGCAGCAACAACACCAGGATATTGATAAGTTTGCGGTGCTGATAGATCAAGATGATGACGCCATCGCGCTCCGCGCCTCTGTAAGAAAATCGGCACAGGCGCAGCTGGACAATGGCGTGATCACCGTACATGAATACATCTCCCAGCTGAACGCGGAAAACCTGGCGAAACAATCGCGCATCCTCCACAGCATACAATTATTACAGGCACAATATAATTATAAAAACACCTCCGGGAACTGATTAATTATTGCATATGAAATACAACATGATACTTGGTATAGCCGTTGTGATGATGATCAATGCCTGCGGAAAGGGCAGTAACGACTACGACGCATCGGGCAACTTTGAAGCAGACGAAGTGATCGTATCGGCCGAACAAAACGGTGAGATACAATCGTTCACCGTAAAAGAAGGCGATCAACTCACCGCTGGTCAAACGGTTGGACAAATAGACGTTGCCATCCCCACCCTGCAGAAGGAACAGGTGCAGGCATCCATTAAAGCATTGCAGGAAAAAACCCACGACCCTGTACCGGAAAGAGAGCTGGTACGCCGGCAGCTATTGGTACAGGAAGCGCAGCTGCAACAGCAATACCGCGAAAGAACACGCACCGAAAACCTGGTAAAAAGCGATGCCGCCACACAAAAGCAGCTGGATGATATTAATGCCCTCATTGTGCAAATGGAAAGACAGCTCAATGTAACCCGGCAACAGTTACAGCTCAACAATTCAAATATCTATACACAAAACCGCACTATTCTCAGCGAAAAAGCCCCGCTGGAAAAATCACTGGCGCAATTTGCAGAACAGATCCGCAAAGGACAGATCATAAATCCGATCAACGGCGTTGTGCTGCAAAGGTATGCCCTGCAAGGGGAAATGGCTGCCAACGGGAAACCGCTCTATAAGATCGCCAACATCGATACGCTTTACCTGAAGGCTTATGTAACCGGTGTAACCCTCCCGCAGATCAAACTGGGGCAACAGGTGCTGGCACGCATCGACCAGGGCAGGAAAAACTATAAAACCTATCCCGGTGAAATCACCTGGATCTCCGGTAAATCTGAATTTACCCCTAAAACCATTCAAACAAAAAATGAGCGGGCTAACCTGGTGTACGCCATCAAGGTAAGGGTAAAGAACGATGGCTATCTGAAAATAGGCATGTATGGTGAAATGCTGATCAATAAAGATTCCAAATGAGCGCGGTAACACTGGATCATATCACTAAAACCTACGATGAAGGTAAGGTGCTGGCGGTTGATGATATTTCACTGCAGGTGGAGGAAGGCGAACTGTTTGGCCTGATCGGGCCGGACGGCGCAGGTAAAACATCCCTCTTTCGCATCCTCACCACGCTGTTACTGCCGGATAAAGGCAGCGCCACCGTGCGCGGGTATGATTGTGTGAAAGACTATAAAGAAATCCGTAACAGGATCGGCTATATGCCGGGAAAATTTTCCCTGTACCAGGATCTCACCGTAAAGGAAAACCTCGATTTCTTTGCCACCCTTTTTGGCAGCACCATAGCGGGCAACTATGAGCTGATAAAAGACATCTACGAACAGATAAAACCATTTAATGACCGTCGCGCCGGAAAGCTTAGCGGCGGCATGAAACAGAAGCTGGCCCTGTGTTGCGCGCTGATCCACAAACCGGAAGTATTATTCCTGGATGAACCTACCACCGGTGTGGATGTAGTATCGAGGAAGGAATTTTGGGAGATGTTGAAACGCCTGAAAAAACAGGGCATTACCATCGTAGTATCTACGCCCTATATGGATGAAGCCGTGCTTTGTGAAAGGATTGCGCTGATACAAAACGGTAAAATCATGTCGGTAGATACGCCCGGTAATATCATGGCCGCCTTCCCCGTTAAGCTGTATGCCATCAAGGCGGACAATATCTACAAACTGCTCACCGCACTGAGAAGCATGCCGGAAATAGACAGCAGCTTTGCGTTCGGGGAGTACATACACATTACGCTGAAGGATGACAACGTGGATGCGCTCCGGCAGCAGGTAGAACAACAGGGACATACACACGTTGATATAAAATTAATTCACCCCGGTATTGAGGATAGTTTTATCCGGTTAATGAACCAGGTCTAAAACAACGTATCATGGAAGAAAAAGTGATTGTATGTAAGGATCTCACCAAACGGTTCGGCGATTTTTATGCCGTTAATAAGATTTCCTTCGAGGTAAACAAAGGAGAGATCTTTGGTTTCCTGGGCGCCAATGGCGCCGGTAAAACCACTGCCATGCGCATTCTTTGCGGGCTCTCCCACCCCAGCTCCGGGGAGGCTATGGTGGCTGGTTTTGACGTATATAAACAAACGGAAGCCATCAAAAAGAATATCGGTTATATGAGCCAGAAGTTTTCCCTGTATGAAAATCTTACCGTACTGGAGAACATTGAGTTCTTCGGCGGCGTATATGGCGTTCCCGCCGCCGAGATCCGCCGGCGCAGCGATAACCTGGTGCAGCAGCTGGGGCTTACTGCAGAAGCAAAGAAACTCGTTGGGGCGTTGCCGTTAGGCTGGAAACAAAAGCTGGCTTTTTCGGTGGCTATCTTCCACCGGCCCCGGATCGTATTCCTTGATGAGCCCACCGGTGGCGTAGATCCTGTTACCAGGCGGCAGTTCTGGGATATGATCTACGAAGCGGCGGCAGGCGGCATCACCATTTTTGTAACCACACATTATATGGATGAAGCGGAGTATTGCAACCGTATCACCATTATGGTAGATGGAAAAGTAGAAGCGCTGGATTCCCCCGCCAACCTGAAAGCGCAGTTTAAGGCGGATAATATGGACGAAGTATTTTACCGGCTGGCCCGGGGAGCCAAAAGGTCGGGCGATTAAAACATTTGTATGAAACAGCTTCTTGTTTTTATCAGGAAAGAATTTTTCCATGTATTCCGCGACAGGCGAACCTTACTGATCATGTTCGGGTTGCCGGTGGCGCAGATCGTGCTGTTTGGCTTTGCGCTTACCAGTGAGGTAAAGGATATTACGCTGACCGTAATTGATAATTCGCGGGATGTAAATACGCAGCAACTGGTCCGTAAAATAAAATCATCGTCCTATTTCGTTGTGAATGAATCATCCATCGACTACAACGATATAGAAGACGCATTTAAAAAAGGGACCGCCAAATGCGCGCTGATCTTCCCGGCACACTTCGGCAGCGACCTGCAGCATGGCGGCAAAGCGCAGCTGCAGATCATTGCAGACGGCTCCGATCCCAATACGGCCAAAACGGTAGTGAACTACATCACTGCCATCACCACGGCCTATCAGCAGGAGATCAGTCCTGCCCAACAGCTGCCCTATACCATCATCCCTGAAACCCGGATGCTGTATAATGAAGAAGGCAATGGCTCTCTGAACTTTATTCCCGGCGTGATGGCGCTGGTGCTGATGATTGTATGCACCGCGCTTACTTCCGTATCGGTAGTACGGGAAAAAGAACTGGGCACTATGGAAATACTACTGGTATCTCCTTTTAAACCGCTGATGGTACTGGTAGCCAAAGCCATTCCTTACCTGATATTATCGCTGGCCAACTTTATCCTGATCCTGGTGCTGGCAGTGTTTGTACTGGATGTGGGTATAAAAGGCAGCATCCTGCTGCTGTTCATGGAAAGCATGCTATTCATCATTACCTGTTTATCGTTTGGCCTGATGATTTCCAATACCACCAATTCCCAGCAAACCGCCCTGCTGCTGTCTATGATGGGTATGATGATCCCCACCATGATCTTTACGGGTTTTATGTTCCCCATAGAAAATATGCCGCTGGTGTTCCGGATCATCTCCAATATTATTCCCTCCCGCTGGTATTTCCTGATCATAAAATCGGTAATGCTGAAAGGACTTGGTTTTGAATATGTATGGAAAGAAACGCTGGTGCTGATAGGTATGACCACCGTGCTGCTTACTATTGCGCTTAAAAACTTTAAAACACGCCTGTCATGAGAGTGCTGCGTTACCTGCTTAAAAAAGAGTTCAGGCAGATCTTCCGGGATAAGACCATCCTGGCCATGATGTTTGCTATGCCTACCATACAGCTGATCATTCTGCCGCTGGCAATGAACTTTGACGTGAAGAGCGTGAACCTGGCGGTGGTGGACAATGATCACAGTTCATATTCCCGGCAGCTGGTAGCGAAGATAGGCGCCTCCGGGTATTTTAAAATAGTGGCGGCGGAGCCTTCCTTCCAAACCGCCATCCGGTATATTGAAACGGAAAAAGCCGATGTGGTGCTGGAGATCCCACCCAACTTTGAAAGTCACCTGATCAGGGAAGGGCAACAACGTATAGGCGTATCCGTAGATGCCATCAATGGTACCAAGGCTGCCATTGGGGGCAACTATCTTCTCATGGTGATTGCAGACTTCAATAAAGATATCCCGGTGAATGCCGGCAGGAACATGGCCTCCCCGGCGGGTATGATAGATATTACCTTTTCCAACTGGTTCAACCCTTTGGCAGAGTACCGTTTTTATGTAGTGCCAGCCGTGCTGGTACTGCTGCTTACGCTGATCGGCGGGTTCATGTCGGCCTTGAACATTGTACGGGAAAAAGAGGTGGGCACTATAGAGCAGATCAATGTAACTCCTATTCAAAAGTGGGAGTTCATACTCGGTAAGCTGATCCCGTTCTGGGTGGTGGGCATGATCGTATTTACGCTGGGACTGCTGGTAGCCTGGGGCGTATACGGTATATGGCCGGTAGGAAGTTTTGTAACGCTGTATGTATTTGCCGCCGTATACCTGGTAGCGTTACTGGGCTTTGGGCTATTGGTGTCTACCTATACCAGCAACCAGTTACAGGCCATGTTCGTGGCTTTCTTTTTTGTGATGATCTTTATGCTGATGAGCGGCCTCTTCACGTCGGTAGACAGTATGCCGCCCTGGGCAAAGCTGATTGCCAATTTAACGCCGGTCACCCATTTCATCCGGGTGATCAGGATGATTGTACTGAAGGGCAGCGGTTTTGCAGATGTGCATATGGAGTTGCTGTATCTTGGGCTGTTCGCCGTGGTGCTGAACGGCTGGGCGATATTTAACTATAAGAAAACAAGCTGAGTGTTTGCGGAACAAACCGCCTGTCGCTTTTTTTTATGAAAGCCGGGATGATCTTTTTTTGTTCAATCCCGCAATCTGCTTTTGTGTAAATGCAATCACAGCTTCCAGGTATTTTTGAACGGTATCCAGCTCGGATACCGTGAACCCATCATACAATTTCTCCACATCGGCCATCATGTCCTTAAACGCCGGGCCAATCCGCTGAAAGGCCACCTCGCGGTTTAAAATGACCACTACTTTCCTCCTGTCAACCGGATCCCTTTCCCGTTTCACCAGGTTTTCCCTTTCCAGCCGGTCGATCATCCCGGTAACCGATCCTGTAGACAAACCGCTTAACTCCGAAAGCCTTCCGGCAGTCATGGAGCCATGTTTCAGCAACAGGTCTATGTACTTATGATCCGTTGCCGCCAGTCCCGCAGCATGCGCAATCGACTGATGCATAACCACTGTTAAAGTGGAAAATTCCTTGGTCAACTCCTGTATCTGATCCACTTTGGCGTTTCGCCCGATATTTTTTTTACTCACGACATAAAATATTTTATCTTTGTCACAGAGATACTTTGTTAGGAAGATAAATAACTCTACTACAAAGCTAATAAAAGTAAAAGTTTATGGAACCACAAATAAGAACAAAATGACCATAACCAACACTTACAGGGCGGCTATATGGCTATTTTTTGCTACCGCGCTCTATTTTGTAATGAATGGCGCCCAGCTTTGGGAAACTGCCCTTATGGCGCCGGCATGGACTGCTGCTCCGCCGGAATCGCTTTTCTTTTTTAAGGGCCGCTACGGGCTCGACTTCAAGTACTTCTGGATGATCGTGCATTCTGTTCATGAAGTGGTGCTGTTACTGGCTATTGTCTTTAACTGGCGCCTGCGGAACAGGAGAAACATCATGCTCGTTCTCTTTGCCGTGCACGTTGCCATGCGCGTATGGACGCTGACCTACTTCGCCCCTACCCTGATGGGATTCATGGCCCTGGATATACACCCGGGAACAGATGCTGCTTTACTCGAAAAAGCCACTACCTGGAAGCTGCTCAACTATCTGCGTGTAGGCATCTACGTGATGGTCAACATCGGCTATGCCGTGCTTTTAGTACGCGCTGTAAAACCCAGGGAGCAATAAAACCAGGCGCCGGAAAATATTCCGGGAACTATATAAACAATATCATATGAAAGGGAAAAAAGTATTGATTGCCGGAGCCGGGATTGCGGGGCCGGCATTGGCGATAGCGCTCATTGAACAGGGGGCCGGAGTCAGCATCATTGAAAGCCGCTCCAAAAGCCAGATGGAGGAAGGGCTGTTTATAGGTATATCACCGAACGGATTGAACATACTGCGTGAACTGACCGATATCACCGGGCTTTACGACGATTACTGCCCCGGCGCCTTACACTTTCTGAATGCGCGGGGCAAATGTATCGCCAGCCTGGGCACCGCCTACCAAAAGGAACAATATGGAATAGAAAGCGTCCAGGTCAGAAGATCCGCCATCACCCGTCTTTTGCACGAGAGGCTAGCCTCCTTGGGAGGTACCATCCAATACGATTGCCGGCTGGAATTTATCGATGTTTCCGGGGAAAAAGTGGCCGTACGTACATCCAACGGCGTATTAGGCGATTTTGACATATTGATCGGCGCCGACGGCATTCATTCAAGGTGCAGGAACATTGCATTCCCCCGCAGTTCTAAACCTGTTTTTACGGAGCTGCTGTCTACGGGCGCCATTGTGGATATACCGGGCTGGCATGATACAACAGAGGCCATTAATATGACCTTCGGGGAGCGCGCCTTCTTTGCTTATGCCACTTCCAACAAGGGCGGGGTGTGGTGGTTCAATAACTTTTACCGCAAACAGGAACCGGACCGCAGGAAGATTGATCCGGCCCTGCAGCATGAAATCAAAACGGAACTGCTGAAACTCCACCGGGAAGATGACCGTAAAATAACGGAGATCATCACGGCCACTGAAGATCTTTTTGCCTACCCAATCTACGACATGCCGCAGCTGGAAAAGTGGTATACCAGAAATATATGCCTGATCGGCGACGCTGCACACGCCATTTCCCCGCATACCGGGCAGGGTGCATCCCTTGCCCTGGAAGACAGCGCCGTACTTGCAAAATGCCTGGCAAAATATGGGGAGTCCGAAAAGGCGTTTTCTGTTTTCCAGGCACTGAGGCAGAAAAGGGTGGAAAAGGTAGTGGCCCAGGCCAGGAAAATAGGAAAATCGAAATCAAAGGCCAACCCGGTTGCCACCTTCTTCCGGGACTTTTTCCTGAAACATTTTATCAACCTGGAAAAGAAAAAAATGGACTGGATATACGCCTACAAAGTGGAGGAGGTGAATATTTAGTTGCTTCAGCAATGCCTTGATCAATCGTCTTTAAATCCCTGAATGCTTATTCCGTAATCCGCGTTTGATCAGGCAGCGGATTTCGCCTTTCCGGAAACTCCCGCGCCGGCTTCAATCATATTAGTCTTTTATTCAGTATATATCTCCTTAACATATTACTGCCCGCGTACAATTACCCAAAAAATGCGGGTTTCCAAGTAAACCTTTGAAAAATTACAAAGTACTGACTATCAGTTCAATACATTGTAAAACAAGCGCAAACACGCGTCATCACTGCCATTTCAGCGCCTTTTAAGGCATATCCTTAGAAAAAATATTGAAATAAAATAGATTTTATGAATAAATTTGAACAATCAAGTAGCTACTTTTAAAATTTTAAAAAATGAGCAATAAACCCGCTACCTTATTTGACAAAGTATGGGATTCAC
>NZ_DATMTE010001032.1:0-1904 GCF_035564935.1 Chitinophaga sp.
AACTGCTGCTGGTGATATCCAGTGTATTGGCTGCCGACAGATTGTTCGCGCCCAAAACGTAGTTGGGGAAATTCTCCGCTTCCTGGTAGGTCCGCTGCATCCTGTTGCTTTGGAAAGTTACACCAGCAAGCACATCAAAGGCATTATCCTTATTTATTTTCTTTGTATAGGTAAGCGTGTTTTCATTTAAAGTATTGATATTTTCCGAAGTACCGTTGCTTCCGTAGCCATTCCGGCCGCTTCCGGCAAGCGTTTGCGGCGTAAAGAATACATTCCTGAATGAATTCTGAATATCTGCTCCAAAACTAATGTGCGCCTTCAGTCCTTCTGCGATGCTGAAATCCCCGAATACATTACCCAGTACCCTGTCTGTTGAAAGTAGATTGGTGGAAGTTTTCAGCATGGCAACAGGATTGGGAGTGCTCGCAAAGCCCGTGCCCGGCCCGAGGTTAAGTAACTGATAGGTGCCATCGGGCGCGTAAACCGGGCTGGCCGGAGAGATGGTCAGTGCCTCATATACGGGGCCGGCGGCCAGGCCTTCAGAAACGCCGTTATTGACGGTGCGCGATGCGGTAAAATTGGAACCTATTTTAATACGCTCACTCAAGGTAGCATCTAAATTAACCCTTGCTGTATAACGCTTAAAATTGTTATTAATGATGATCCCATCCTGGTTGAGATAGTTTCCGCTTACCAGGTAGCGCACTTTGTCGGTTCCTCCGCTGATAGACAACTGGTAACTCTGTATGGGCGCAGTCCTGTAGATCTCTTTCTGCCAGTCGGTGCCTTCACCGTAGGAAGCAACAGGCTTGGGATAAGGCCCGTTAGGGTTTCCAAACCTTTGTGCGAAACCAAGATTGGCAAGCTGCTCATTTTTCAGGTTCAGGTGATCCATAGCATTCCCCAGTTTCAATTGTTTTACAACTTCCTGTGCACCGGCGTAGGTTTCAAACTCGACGCTCGGCTGACCTAACTTTCCGCGCCTGGTAGTTACCAAAACAACGCCGTTAGCTCCCCTTGAACCATATATTGCTGTTGCGGAAGCATCTTTTAAAACTTCTATTGACTCGATATCATTCGGGTTAATCGTAGACAGCGGGTTAGCATAACCAGCGCCGCTTCCGCTTGCACCCTTTGCCGCAGTTGGTACGGAAATAGGGAAACCATCCACAACATATAAAGGATCATTGCTGGCAGAAATAGAGTTGCCGCCACGCACACGGATAGTTACGCCACCACCCGGTGAATTGGATGCCTGCGTAATTTGTACCCCCGAAACTTTGCCTTCCAATGCCTGGTTAAAAGAGTTAATTGGTTGCGACTTTATTTCAGCTGATCCGATAGAGGAAACCGATCCTGTCAGATCTTTTTTACGGACGGTGCCGTAACCAATCACCACTATCTGGTTCAATCCTTTTGATTCCGCCTTTAGTTGAACATCAATTGTGGTGCGCCCTTCAATAGGAACTTCCTGTGTTAAATAACCAACACTGGTAAAAACAAGCGTCCCTTTACTATCCGGAACATTGACGGAATAGTTGCCTTTTGCGTCCGATATCGCACCAATATTGGAGTCTTTCAATTTGATACTTGCTCCCGGCAAGCTGCCCTGTTCATCTGTTACTTTTCCGGTTATCCTGACAGCGCTGGTAGCCCGACTGGGTTCCGCGGGCGGCAATTTCAGCGGTGTAATTAATATGGTTTTTTGATTAATCACATAATTAAACGGCTGGTTACTAAAACATAATTTTAAGGCTTCTTCCAGTGAGGCGTCCTTTATTTTAACGGTAACAGGTTTTGCAGCGCCTAAAATATCAGGATCGCAAAGAATACTGTAACCGGTCTGCTGGCGAATATCATTTAACGTCTCCCATAATGGGGCGTTCTTTTTATTTAAGTTAATC
>NZ_DATMTE010001033.1:0-7140 GCF_035564935.1 Chitinophaga sp.
GCGCTGGATAAAGACCAGGACGGCTTTGAACTGGAACTGAAAGAGTTTGGGGCCTGCTTTGCTACAAAAGATCTGCAGGAAGGCGCGGCAGCCTTTATCCAGAAAAGACAGGCGAATTTTACCGGGGAATAGCTTGCTGCCCAAACCGTAAAGCCGTACTTTTGTAGCCTTAAAAGTTTAAGTCATGGAATTTAGAATAGAGAAAGACACAATGGGCGAGGTAAAAGTGCCTGTAAATGCCTATTATGGCGCTCAAACACAGCGCTCCATTGAAAATTTCAAGATCGCGCAGGACATCAACAAAATGCCGAAGGAAATTATCAAGGCATTCGCTTACCTGAAGAAAGCGGCAGCTATCACCAATCTCGAAGCGGGTGTATTACCCAAAGAGAAAAGTGACCTGATTGGCCAGGTATGCGATGAAATACTGGAAGGCAAGCTGGACGACCAGTTTCCGCTGGTAGTATGGCAAACAGGTTCCGGTACCCAATCTAACATGAACGTAAACGAAGTGGTAGCTTACCGCGCCCACGTTATTCATGGCGGTCAGCTTACTGATAAGGATAAATTCGTTCACCCGAACGATGATGTGAATAAATCACAGTCGTCTAACGACACCTTCCCTACCGCCATGCACATTGCGGCTTATAAAATGCTGCTGGAAGTAACTATTCCAGGCATTACGAAGCTTCGTGACACGCTGGCTAAAAAAGCGGAGGCATATAAAAATGTGGTAAAGATTGGCCGTACCCACTTCATGGATGCTACGCCACTTACACTGGGCCAGGAAATCAGCGGCTATGTAGCCCAACTGACGCACGGCCTGAAGGCTATCAACAATTCATTGCCTCACCTGAGTGAACTGGCATTGGGTGGTACCGCTGTTGGTACTGGTATCAATACTCCTAAAGGGTATTCTGAAAATGTAGCGAAGAATATTGCAAAGCTAACCGGGTTGCCTTTTATTACTGCTGAAAATAAATTTGAGGCCCTGGCTGCACACGATGCGATTGTAGAGGCGCATGGCGCCCTGAAAACAGTAGCAGTAAGTTTAATGAAGATAGCCAACGATATACGCATGCTAAGCTCCGGCCCGCGCGCAGGTATTGGCGAAATTCATATCCCCGACAATGAGCCGGGGTCATCTATCATGCCGGGCAAAGTTAATCCCACCCAGTGCGAAGCGCTCACCATGATTGCTGCACAGGTAATGGGCAATGATGTGGCGATCAGCATTGGTGGCGCAAATGGCCACTTTGAGCTGAACGTATTCAAACCGGTGATGATTTTTAACTTCCTGCACTCAGCCCGTTTGATCGGTGATGGTTGCGTAAGCTTCAACGATAAATGCGCTGAAGGCATAGAGCCAATTGAAGCCAACATCAAAAAGCATGTGGAAAATTCTCTTATGCTGGTAACTGCACTGAACACAAAGATCGGCTATTATAAAGCCGCTGAAATTGCGCAGAAAGCCCATAAGGAAGGCACTACCCTGAAGGAAATGGCGGTAAAACTTGGTTATGTAACCCCGGCCGAATTTGATGAGTGGGTGGTACCTGCCAACATGGTAGGAGAAATCAAGTAAATACAGATCATATTTATGGAAGAAAAGAGTCCCGCTAACAACGGGGCTCTTTTTTTTATTATCTTCCCTGTAAATAAGTACTATAGCCATGGACATACTCCTCTTCAGTGCACAGCCATACGATATTTATTATTTTAATCAGAGCAACAAGTCCGGTGAACACCGTTTCCGTTTCCTGGAGGTGCAGTTAAATGAAGATAATACTGCCCTGATCAAAGAAGAAAAGGTTGTTTGCGTGTTTGTGAACGATAAGGTGGATGCCGCTGTAATTGATATACTCCGGCAAAAGAGGGTACGGTTAATTGCCTTACGTTGCGCAGGATTCAATAATGTAGATCTCAAAGCTGCCGCAGCAGCAGGCATTAAAGTAGTGCGGGTACCGGCTTACTCGCCCCATGCTGTGGCGGAACATGCCGTTGCTTTGCTGCTGGCACTGAACAGGAAAATATATAAATCGTATAACCGTGTACGTGATGGAAACTTTACACTGAATGGCCTGGAAGGTTTTGATCTCTTCAATAAAACAATTGGTGTAGCAGGCACGGGAAATATCGGCGCTGTATTTTGCAGGATTATGCTGGGCTTCGGTTGTAAGGTATATGCCCACGATATTTATGAGAATGAGGAACTGATGGAGCTGGGTGTAAAGTATGTTCCGCTTGAAACCATTTTTTCGCAATCAGAAGTGATATCGCTGCATTGCCCGCTGATGGAAAGTACCTGGCATATGATCAATGAACAGTCTATTGCCACTATGAAAACAGGTGTGGTGCTGATCAATACCAGTCGTGGTGGTTTAATAGATACCGCGGCGGTAGTAGCCGCATTGAAGGTAGGGCATATAGGCGCATTGGGGATAGATGTGTATGAGCAGGAAGAGCACCTGTTTTTTCAGAATTTCTCCGGAAGTATTATCCAGGATGATGTGTTATCAAGATTGACAACATTCCCCAATGTACTGGTAACTGCCCACCAGGGCTTTTTTACAAAGGAGGCGCTCACGCAGATAGCGGAAGTAACGCTGAACAATATACGTAGTTTTGAGAAAGAGGGAATAGTATTAAACGAGGTGAAGTAAGGTGTCGATAATAGTACGAAGGCTTAAAATAATAATAAGCACTCCTACCATTATCATTAAGGGTTTGCGTTTTAGTTTGCGCACCAGGATGGCGGCAAACGGAGAGGCAATCACACCGCCGGTCACCAGTCCTGCGATTACCTGCCAGCTGGAGATACCGGTAAAGATGAGGAACGTGGCAGCGCTGGAAAGCGAGATAAAAAATTCTGCTGCATTTACAGAACCAATGGTATAATGTACGGTACGGCCTTTACTCAGTAAGGTGGAAGTAACAATAGGTCCCCAGCCACCTCCGCCAATGGCGTCCATAAACCCACCGGCAAAGGCCAGCGGGCCGAGTCTCTTTGTTTTTGTTTTCCTTTTATTTTTCCGGATCCCTTTCCGGATCACAATAATGCCGAGGATCAGCAGGTAAGCGCTGATAAAGGGTTTAATAACATCTCCATCTATCTTGTCTGCTAACAGGTAGGCGCCTGAAACAGCACCGATCATGCCTGGTATGAGCAGGCAAAGGAATAGTTTCTTATTAACGTTACCCAGTTTAAAATGTGCAAAGCCGGAAGCGCCGGTAGTAAATACTTCCGCCACATGCACGCTGGCGCTGCTGACGGAGGGAGATACCCCCAGTCCTAATAATAACGACGATGAAGTGGCGCCGTAAGCCATGCCCAATGCACCGTCTACCAGTTGTGCGCACAATCCCACAATAATATAAAACAACAATTCTGTAGTGAAAAGAGCGTGAAAGAACCGGCGTACATCTCCCTGTACGGCGTCCGGAACTTCGTAGTAATAGAGGGCTGTTAAGCCGGTAACGATCAGCAACGATACAACGGCAATATGCCACCATTTGAAGGAGGACTGCGGCTTTGCGGAAGCGGTGCCGGCAACAGCTGTTGTACGTGTAGTCATACCAGTTATATTAGTGATTTTTAGAACAGGGATGCAGTTTTGCAGCTGCACCCCTGCATTTCAGCAACTATTATTATTTACCTCTCTGAAAAACGTTGTCATATGTTAAGCTCAGGTAGTATAATCCCCCGATAGTTGGACCGCCAACATACTGGAAGTACTTAGCGTTCAGGATATTGGAAGCCCCGAGTTTAAAGGATGTTTTGATTTTTGGTACGCGGTAAGTGATCTGCGCATCTACTGTGTTGTAGGAAGGCACATCGCCGTTACCAAAGAGGTTTTGCCAGTAGAAAGTATTTTGCCAGTGCCATACTACATTGAAGCCGATGTTTTTATACACATTGCGGTTACCGATGCTTACGTTGCTAAACCAGTCCGGTGTATTAAAGCCCGGGATCAAAGCATCATCCTTTGTTTTATCCTGGGCCAGTTTATTGTAGTTGGCATTACCGCTGATGGTGTAAGTTTTGTACAGATCGTAGGTAACAGCTACAGCAAAACCGTAGTTGTTTACGGTAGATTTACTATTGGTCCACACGCGGTAACGATCCTGCTGTGCTTTATCCAGCATCTGGTTCAGCACTGTTTGATCGGGATTGTTAACATTACCTGTTTTAGGTACCACTGCTTCAATTTGCCCGATAAAGTGTTTGTAGGAGCTATAGTAGCCATCCACATCAATAAAGAGTTTATTATCGAGCAGTACTGCTTTGTAGCCGGCTTCAAAGGAAGTGATCTGTTCAGGAACGATAGGATCAAGGTTGGCCACTTTCAGTACGCCGGCATTTTTGGCGGCAGCTGCTTCTTTTGAAATATGTTCCGCATTGATGGTTTTATTTACGGCTACGCCAAACGCATCAACAGAGCTGGTGAGGTAAGAGTTTTTAAAGTAGCCCAGTCCTTCTTCAATAAAAGCAAGACCGCCGACACGTCTTACCTGTCCGTTGTTTACGAAGGAATATGCTTCAAACAGGGAGGGGAACCGGAATCCGTTTTGCCAGGAGAGGCGGAAATTGTGTTTGTCTTTGATGCTGTAAACAGCCGCGATGCGTGGGTTCACTTTACCATCGAACTGTTCGTTCTTATCGTAGCGCAGGGAGCCGGTGAGCTTTAATGCGTCGTTAAAGAATGTTTTGCTGATTTGTGCGAAGCCACCATATTTGCCGTACCAGATATGTTTGCCACCGGGTTCATTGCGTTTATCGAGCGGGCGGGAGAAGTCCACGAAGTTGTTGCCATCAGGGATGATTTCATAGGTACGGTAATCGGCGCCTACCAGTACATCAGCGAAGTGGATGTATTTGCGCAGGTTCCAGGTGCCTTCTGTGTGATAGAACCGGCTTTTTTGCAGCAAGGCTGCACCGCCGCTGGTGTTTTCCGGGTTTTTGGAAGTTGGGTAAATATCCCAGTCGTTGATGCTTTTTATTTTAGCTAATTGTGCATCAAATGCAGGGGTGCCCGGGGTCCATCTGCCGGCATCGGCAAAGGAGCGTGCGGCAGCGTGAGCGGCTACCAGGTTGGAACCAGCTGTGAGGGCGTTGTTAAGACCGGTGGTATAATCTGCCAGCCATTTTTTATCTGGTTTGAATGATTTTTCGAGGTTATCTGCCAGCGGATTCATGTTGTAGGAATCGCCTGTATTTTCGATGGAGATGTAGGAGCGTACCGTAAAGTCGGGGTGTACCAGTTCCAGTTTACCGTTTTGCACAGTTACGCCTCTGAGGCCGATACGGTTACCGCGCTGGAAGAAGCCGTCCATTTCGCCATAGCGGTAGGAAGCAGACAGTTCTACCTTGTGTGGTAAGCGGAAATTGAAGGAGACATCGGCTTTTTTATTCTTAACGGTATAGTCGCCCACAAGATCTTTTTCCCAGTATCCGGTGCGGTGTACCGTGTAAGCGCGGCCGTCTTTATCAATTACCTGGAGGTTGGAGTTATCCCCGTATTTATTCCATGCGTCGTTGGCGATGTTATTGGCGCCGCTGAGTTCGGGGAAATCCGGGTTGGCTTTTGATTGAGGGGAAAAGTCGTTGTGACTGTCGGCATACCAGTCTGTACCCTGCATGTAGCTCAGGTTGATTTTCCAGGCGAACCAGGGAGTGTATTGTTGTGCATAACGTACAGCCGTTTCCGTGAGCAGTTTGGCGCCGCCGTCGTCGCCAACATGGTTTACGGCTACTTTCTGGTAAACGCTTACGCCCTGGTACTGGAATGGATTTTTAGTGATCAGGTTGGACATTCCGTTGATGGCGTTCATGCCATATAAGGCGGAAGATGCGCCGGGGGTAACTTCCACACTGGAGATGTCCAGTTCTGTGGGGCCGATGGCGTTGCCCAGTGGTACACCGAGGGTGGCAGCCTGGTTATCCACACCATCTACCAATTGCATGAAGCGGAAGTTGTTGGGAACGTTGAAGCCACGGGTATTGAATACTTTAAAAGTAAGACCGGCAGTGGTCATTTGCACGCCTTTCAGGTTGCCGAGGGCATCATAGAAAGTGGAAGAAGGGGTTTCCTTGAGCGCCCTGATGTCCAGTTTTTCGATGGCCACCGGTGAGCGGAGCAGTTTTTCCTGCTGCCGGGAAGCGGATACCACCACTTCATTTACGAGCAGTGATTGGGTGTATAACTGGATGGCCAGTTTGCTGCTGCTGCTTTTTACTTCAAACTCCTGGGGCTGATAGCCTATGAGCCTGATAACCAGCTTCAAGGGGAATTTGGAGTTGGTGGTTACTTCAAAGCGGCCGGTGGTATCGGTTTGAGCGCCGAAGGAAGTGCCTTTGATCTGAACAGAAGCACCGGGAAGTGCCACCCCGTGGTCATCTGTGATTTTACCCTGGATTACGTACGAGCCATTCAATTGAGCTTGTACCAGTGCCGGGCTGAATACCAACATTAAGAACAGGTATTTTGCCAGCATTAAAAACTTTTGCATGTGCTGAAAACATTATTGATTCTGGAATGATAAACTGATAAGAGGACCTTTTTCGATGTCTTGCCTCAACATCGTGCTGTAAATGAATGTTTTGTAGAGGATATTATCATATAGTCTATAGAATTAGTAGACAAATATAATTCGGGTATTTTTCATTTCAAAGCAAATGCCGGTATTATTTGGAAAAAGCCGGGGCATAACTGCGGTCAGGACTGCACCTGGGATTATAATCCATTCAGGGTGAGGTGATTGCAGCGGAGGTTGTCTGACTCAGGATTACGCTGATTATACTGATTACACTGATTTTGTTTTTTTGAAATGCAGCGGAGGTTATCCTTTTTCTGAATTAAGATAATATTATAATGCGGGTGGAAAATTTTCAAAAGATGATCATTAATTCCACCTTCAATCCCTTTGAATTTTCCGAAAAATGTGGAAAAATCAAATTATCGCTGTTGTTCAGCGGAAAATCTTTCTCTTTCATTAATCATCTCAAAAATAGATCAGCATCACTTTAACAATCTCTCTCTGCTGCATTCAAAAACTAAAGCAGCAAAATCATCCTGAGTCAAACAATCTTTGCTTCATTCAAAAACAAATCAGTATAATCAGTATAATCCTGAGCCAGAC
>NZ_DATMTE010001034.1:0-2423 GCF_035564935.1 Chitinophaga sp.
TACCTCTCCGCTGGTCCTTATACCTGCGCCCGGTAACAAAAAAATAGCTAGGTTTGAGGTCCTTAAAAACAAAACCTGACTTAATATGAGAAAAAAATTACTGGTTTTGCTCTTATTGCTTAGCGTAAGTATCAAATGGGCTAAAGCAGATGAGGGCATGTGGTTGCCTTATTTACTGGGGCAACAAACGTACAACGACATGGTGAAGAAAGGATTGAAGCTGACTAAAGAACAGTTGTATAGTATTAATAAAGCATCCCTGAAAGACGCTATCGTTATTTTCGGCGGCGGCTGTACCGGTGAAATTGTAAGTAACGAGGGCCTTATTTTTACCAATCACCACTGTGGGTACGGCGCTATTGCCGCCGCCAGTTCTGTAGAACATAATTACCTGAAGAACGGTTTCTATGCAAAAAATAAACAGGAAGAAATTGCTTCTTCCCAGTTGTCTGTCCAGTTCCTGGTAAGGGTGGAAGATGTGAGCAAACAGGTGGAAGAGGCCCTGAAAGGACTTGATGGCGCCGAAAGAGCCCGGAAAGAGCAACAGGCATACAGTGAAATTATCTCCAAAGCCACTGCCAACACCGGCTATGAAGCGAAAGTAGTACCTATGTTCAAAGGCAACCAGTATCTCCTGTTTGTATATGAACGCTATAAAGATATCCGCCTGGTAGGTACGCCTCCTGAAAGTGTAGGTAAATTTGGCGGTGATACCGACAACTGGGAATGGCCCCGCCACACCGGCGACTTCTCCATCTTCCGGGTATATACCGGTAAGGATGGAAAGCCAGCCTCTTATGCTGCCGATAATGTGCCTTTAAAGCCTAAACATTTCCTGCCGGTATCTATCAAAGGTGTAAAGGAAAATGATTACGCCATGATTTTCGGTTACCCCGGCGGTACCAACCGTTATGAAACTTCTTACGGTGTGAAACTGAAAACATCTGTAGAAAACCCTTCCGTGGTAAATCTCCGTGATGTAAGACTGAAAGCCATGTTTGAACAGATGAAGAAAGACCCTGCGGTAAAACTGCAGCTGGCTTCTTCCTATGCCGGTATCGCCAATTACTGGAAATTTTTTGACGGCGAAACCAAACAGCTGGAAAAACATGGTGTACTGGCCGATAAACAGCAACAGGAAGCAGCCTTTGCCAAATGGGCGCAGGACAAGCCTGAATTTGCCAGCGTACTTCCTGATTACGAAGCGGCTTATAAAGCATGGACGCCTTATGCAAAACAGCGGACTTACCTGAATGAAGGTATCCTGGGCTCACCGGTGGCATCTTTTGCCGCCTCATTAACAGGAGTGGAAAGAGCACTGGTAACTCCCGGCGCTCCCAAAGATGCCGTGAAACAGGCTGTTGAAGCAGCTGATAAAGCGCGCAAAGCCTTCCTCGAAAGCGAAAACAAACCAAGCGACCAGAAAATTCTTGCGGCTACCTGCCATATGTATTATACAGACATCTCCAAAGATCAGCAACCCATTGGTTTTTATGATGCGCTGAAAGCAAAATATGGTAGTCTTGACGAAGACAAAACCTACAATACCTGGGCGGCTTCCTTAATGGCTAATACCTTTATTTTCGATGATGCCAAATGGAACGCCTTCGTAGCAAACCCTGATGCAGTAACCCTGCAGAACGACCCGGTGTTTGCCTATTCAAGCGCATTCATCAAAAATTATGTAAGCAAATACCTGCCGTTATACAACCAGTTCAATACAAAAATTAATGACCTGGGCCGCGTTTATCTCAAAGGTGTTATGCAAATGAGCCCTAATGCCAACAGGTATCCTGATGCTAACTTTACCATGCGTTTATCCTATGGCCAGGTAAAACCATATTCTCCACGTGATGCGGTACATTATGATTATGTAACCACCATGAAAGGCGTGATAGAGAAGTATGTGCCAGGTGATTACGAATTTGACCTGCCTGAAAATTATATTGACTTATACAGGAAGAAAGATTTCGGCCAGTATAAAGATGCGAAACGGAATGATATCGTGGTAGGCTTTATTACCACCAATGATATCACCGGCGGTAACTCCGGATCCCCTGTGATCAACGCCAATGGTGAATTGATTGGTCTTGCTTTTGATGGCAACTACGAAGCCCTGAGTCATAAGATCCAGTTCGATTCTGCGTACAACCGTACTATCTGCGTGGATGTACGCTATGTACTGTGGTGTATCGATAAACTGGGTGGTGCAAAAAACATTATTAATGAACTGAAACTGGTGAAATAAGCCGGCAGTAATTATTTGATCAGGAAATCCCGTACCGGCATCCACGGTACGGGATTTTTTTATGCGTGTTATACAATTAACCTGCAATCTTCTGGCAGAGTTTTCGGAGATACCAAAGGCAAGGTGCCTGCGTGGGAGCGGAAAGGCCATGGCAAAGCGACGTTGCTTTATAGGG
>NZ_DATMTE010001035.1:0-4126 GCF_035564935.1 Chitinophaga sp.
AAGAATCAGGCAAGGGGCACAATTCTAGGAATGTTATTGTAGAGGGCAATGTAATCCGCAGAGCTGACGCTGTTGGGATCAAATGTGTGAACGGAATAAATGTGATGGTCTCTAACAACTTCATCAATTACGCAAAAACACGAAGCATTAGCATGGATAGTGGTGACGGTTATGTCGACTCATTAGGAAATCCACTATATGCTAGATTCAATATCGTAATATCCAATAGAATCAGCGACACGGCTAATATATTTATCGGTGCCGATTCTTCAGTTGTGGCGAAGAACTTTAGCACACACGGACCCGCGTCGCTTAACGTGAGTTCAAGCTCAACATGGGTAGATCCTTCCAATGCAACAGACTATCTAACTTTAATAAAAACAGTAGATGGCAGTGGATCAGGGTTGGACGCTGATTTATTTGACGGTCGAGAAAGCAATACATTCTTTTCCAACAGTTTTACAGCCTTTACTGATTTTAATAGCGCAACTGGGAATGCTGTATATGACGTGTCTAATTTCCAACCTTCTAATCGGCCACCCTCTGGAAACTACTTTTCGTTGATGAATATTGATAACAGCAGCGCTAATAATAATAGGTTCCAGATGGCGTGGCAATTAGGCACTCAAAATATCTACACGCGCAATCAATCAGGCGGCACATGGTCCGGCTGGAATACCCTATATCATAACGGTAACGCAAACCTTTCAACTGTATCATGGTCCACATCGTCAATTGCCATCAGTGGAGCGGTGAGTATGCCGTATACGACTATTTCAGCTAATACTACGCTGGACGGGACGCATAGAACTGTAAGCACTTCAACTTCCGGTATTACGGTTACGCTACCATCAGCATCATCTGCCACTAATCGGATTTATGAGATCCGCAATGCGTCTGCAGGCAATATTACCATAAGCCCGGTACAGGTGTGGGGCACAACGACAACTACTATTCCAACAGTTACCAGTTGGTGCATACAGAGTGATGGGACTAACTGGATTCTTTTATCACGCTCAAATTAATATCTATGACAGCATTACTTTTTCTCAAATGTATTGGTTGTGGGCTTCTCGGCATAGCCGTGCACCTGTTTTTCGAGATACGGGATATCCGTAAGCAGAGCCTTGCGGCGAATAAACCGACCAGCAGGTGGGGTATTATTAAAACGGAATCGGACAACATTATCCTTTCTGTCTTAGCGGTTGTGGTATTTACAGTTGGATTTGATGAAATCGCAAAGGCTAAGCCGGTAATTCTAGAGTGGGTGAAGTGGTTTTTCATTTTTGTGGGCTTCGCTGGGTCGTACATCCTCTTTGCACTATTCAGCAAGGCTAAAAAGCAGATCCTGGAAGTGATCGATAAGAAAACAAATATCGCAGATGGCGTAGAATAAAGTCCTATTTAACCGATAAAAAGCACCGCATGAGCATCAAAGACGGTATTGAACTTATTAAAACAAACTTTAAAGAAGCGGTGATCATCGGCCTTGCCTACTGGAATTATCTGCAGCACGGGGAAATAGCCGCAATGCAAGTTCAGAACAGGCTGGATGCAGAGAGGAATAAACAGGAGATAGTAACCATCTACCGGGATGTGATGAATAGGCAGGATCAAATAACGCAAAAGGCAGGTATGGTGGTGGATAAGGTAGACACGCTCGTAAATCATTTAAAGCAATGAATCCGAAGTATATCTTACTGTGCCTGGTGCTGGTGGCACCGCACAAAACGGAAAGCGCAGGCAACTCACCTGAGCCACACAATTTCATTCACAATCAAATTGAAAAAGCATATGAAAGGGTATCTGATCGTTTTGATAGCGCTAATGCTAAGCTGGATCATGCTGCCCAGCTGCTCATCGACTCGAAAGACGTCCGCCTCTCACCAGGTAGAAAGCCGACAGACAGATAACAGTACCGTAAAAACCGGTTATACTCGCGAGACAACGACAACCGAAACCGGTTCGGGCCACGTTTATGTGCCGGGCGATAGCCTTTCCGCCACCGGATATGTGCCGACGGGTGACACGGGTATCGTGGTATCCGAATCGGACGGGATGATAATTACCACGACATCTGTACCGAAGAAGGATTCCACCGGTAAGACTATAGGGAGCACGATAAATACGAAGGCCAAAACAAAGCCGAAAGATGTGGAGGCGCCGCTAAATAAAGAAACGCACACCAAGGAATCCGGCACCAGCGATGAAAAGAAGGACGTTCAAACGACCGTGAAAGAGCAGGATAAAAGTGTATCAAAATCAGCTTGGCGAATTGCGGCTGGTATTCAAATTTTAATCGGCCTGGCCGTGATAGCGGGCCTTATCTACGGAATTTATAAACTGATAAAACGATGAAAAACGCCTACCCGGAGAAGCCGGTGTTAAAATATATGCCCACCCGGGTTGAAATGGCAACCGTCATAGCTGGGATAAAGAAAGCAGATTATCCCGCCGAAGTAAAGCGCGCAGCGTATATCATATTCCGCATAGAAAGTGCGAACGGCACAAAGGGAATTAACAACAATTATTCAGGTTTCCAGGCAGATGCCGGCCGCTGGCCCTCAATGTATGACAAGGCGATATCAGGCGTGGTACAGAAAAAGGAGAACGGAACAGGCAATATGCGCCTTTTCATCGCCTTCAATAAGCCGGAAGACAGTCTAAATATGCTGATGGGTCGCCTGCAGGCGCGCGGCCTGTATATCGGCGGAACTACCCATAAGATCCTGGAAATGGAAGTTCACACAGTTACAGATTTGGCACGGGCCTATAAAAAAGAATGGGCTGCCGGCAATCCGAAAGCCGAACCGCCTGCCTTGGAGGTACAGACCTTTAAATCCATTTACAAACAAGCACAAACAATTTTCCCGTGAAACACCTGCAGCAACCGGTCGGCATAGTCGTCACATGGGGAAAGGATCTCATTCGGGAGAAGGGCGGGCTGTTGGCCTTCCTTCGCTATTTCGAGCAACAATTGGCTACTGAGGATAGTCTGTGGCTGCATAAGTGCAAGAATAAGCCGGCACACGAAATAGACCATGTTTACATTATCGTTTGTAACCAGGTACGGTACCGGCTGTACTATGGTGGCCATGAGGCAGGTGGTTTTAGAGAGGCTAGGAATGGGAATGGGATCTCCTGGTGCACACGATCAATAGTCACCTGGCCACGTCTGGTACTCGCTGATCCCTTCACAAAGGCACCACGGAAAATCCGTATGAAGGGATTCCAGGGATTCAGGTATGTGTATGAACATCTATTTTAAACCAAAAACAAATATAAAATGAGTGAAATAAAATTGCCTACAGCGGGCCGCATTGTGCATTATTTTCCGAATGGCCAGGACAACGAATTAGGATATGGTCATGCTGAAAAGCTGGCTGCAATAGTGGTGGATGGTGGAGATATGGCTCCTTGCCTCGCCGTTTTCACTAAGTGGTCCGGCAATCCGGTAGTCATCAAATTATCTGTTCAACACAAGTCACATGTTCAGGGCTTTAATCCAATACCTGCGTATTGGGATTGGCTAGAAATAAAATAATCACGCAAATACCCTGCGCACCACCCCTGGACCTTCGGCGAAACAATCGCTTATGCAGTAACCCACATTATCCCCCAGCTTTATTAAAATCCGCTTGCAAGGCGGATTTTTTGTTTCCGGACCTTTTCGTAAGTTGCAAATGCGACTACCCCAATGCTTCATTACCTTAAAAAATGAAGCATGAAAAGCATATTTATCATTGTGCCAATATCGGGCAAGCCCCACACCCTGGAATTTTCTTACTACAGATTTGATAATTACGTAATGTATGACCTGCAGGGGGATCCGCCTTGCTCCCTTATACCGGAACGATTACGAGTTGCTCGAGTGTTGGATAAAACCCCGCAGTTGTCCAAAATTCACGAGACCGTGCGCATAGATCCTCGCGTGCAGACGTATGAGGCGAAGGCCTTGTTTTTTAGGATTGTTTCTGAACTATTCACTGTAATGGGCGAAGAAGGGCTGCCCACCAGGTATGATATTGTTTTTTATTGCAATATTGACTCGGCGGAGAAATATAGTTTATATCAAAAATGAGCGGATTATATACAATGTTATTAGACATTTGTTAGGTTAGTGTAT
>NZ_DATMTE010001036.1:0-7976 GCF_035564935.1 Chitinophaga sp.
GGTAGCTTTCACCCATTGGGTAGTAAGCCAGCTGAGCAACTTTTCATCATACAATCCAATATGATAAAAAGATACATAATTTTTTTGTGAAGCCATACTTATAAAAGGCAGGGGCAATTCCGGATTAACGTGATAACCGGATGGATACAGCGAATGCGGTACCACGAAGCCTGGCATGCCGTAGGATATTCAGGTTGAAAACTTTTTCAGCAAGCGCTCCAGGTTAACTCCCCTTCCCAATACCGGCTTAAAAAGATCTCCTTCTGATCTGATCCGCTCCAACGCATTCTTAATTGTAAAATCGGTCATCTTCAAACCTTTGCGCACTTCTTCCCAATGCAGGGGCATTGATACCGTGGCCCCGGGTTTGGGCCGCAGGGAATAAGGAGCGGCAAGCGTTGCTTTGGGGCGGTTTTGCAGGTAATCGATATAAATACATCCTTTCCTGTTGCGGGTCATCCGCTCGATGCTGGTAAATGCAGGCAGTTGTTCATGCGCTGTGGCGGCGATCAGTTTCCCGAAAAGCTGGCACTGGTCATAAGTATATTTTGCACCTAAGGGGATATAAATATGGATACCGGTAGACCCCGACGTTTTGGGATAACTTTTAACACCCAGGTTTTCCAGCACCTGGTGAACTACCTGCGCGGTCTGAATCACCTGCTGAAAAGTATTCCCTTTGTCGGGGTCCAGGTCAATCAGGCACCAGTCGGGGTTATCAGGCTGATGTATGGTACTGTTCCAGGGATTCATTTCAATAGCGCCCAGATTCGCCATCCATAGCAAGCTGGCCTCATCTTCCACTACCAGGTAATTCTTATCTTCTCCTTCACTGGTGCGGTAGGGAAATTGTTTGACCCATTCAGGCGCTACTGTGGTCACATCTTTCTGATAAAAACTTTTCCCGTTGATACCATTTGGATAGCGGTTCAGTGATTGCGGGCGATTCAGCAGGTAAGGAATAATATAGGGCGCTACCTGGTAATAATAGTTCAGCATATCGCGTTTTGTATATCCTTCTGTAGGCCAGAATTTTTTTCCCAGGTTGCTGAACTTTAACTGGTGATGATTTACCTGTTTTACCTGGGTGGCTTCAGATGGGTTCAATAGTGACTTCCTGCCGTGTTTAGTAACCGGTTTTGTTAACCGCACCATTTTCTCCTGCTTCTTTCCAGGCAGGATATCCGCGGTTTCCAGGGGTTGTTCGGCTGTAACCGTTTTAGCCGGTTTGTCGGTGCGCATGCCTTCAAAACTGGGATGCCGCATCACACCATCTCCTGTGATCTCGGCATAGCTTACCTCGCAGACCAATACGGGCTTTAGCCATGTAGCAGTGGCCAGCGGCGGATTGGGTCTGAACCGGGAAGGCTGGTTTACATCCGGTACTTCTTTAAAAGGACACTTTTTGATGATCAGTTTGCGGAAAGCCTGCATCATTTCTTTTTGCTGCCTTGCGTTAAAACCGGTGCCTATTTTACCGGTATACCGGAGCGCCCCATTTTCATACACGCCTACCAGCAGGGAACTGAATGGCTTGGGAGAACCTTCATTATTGGTAAAACCACCAATCACCACTTCATGTCTTTTATTTGTTTTTATTTTCAGCCAGTCCCTGCTCCTGTCCTGTATATAAATACTATCTGCCTTCTTAGCCATAATTCCTTCCATTCCCATTTTTTTTGTAGCTGCCAGGAGTTTTGCAGGCGAAGCATCAAACGATTCGCTGTAACGGATAACGCCTGCTGACGGGATCAACGCTTCCAGTAAGGCTCTTCTTTCCGTAAGGGGCAAACCTGTAAGATCGCGGCCTTCATACCAGAGAAGGTCAAAAATGTAATACGCCAGTTCGCCATCCGCCTCGCTTCTCCAGTTTTGAAGTGCGCCAAAATGAGCAACACCATTTTCATTCAGTACACAAATCTCCCCATCGATCACGGCATTCTTATCCAGCTGAACCAACGCTTCATAAACGGGATAAAATTTATCGTTGAAAGATTTATTATTCCGGGAGATAAGGTTTACCTGGTTATGATGGCATAAGGCCACAGCACGATAGCCGTCCCACTTCACTTCATATAGCCACCCTTCCTGCGCAGGCGGGCTATCTACCAGGGTTGCCAGCATTGGCTTTACTGTTTTAGGGAAACGTGTTTCCGGCGCCCCGGTGAAACCATTCTTTTCCAGGATAGCCTGCTGCTTCCGTGATAAGCCGCCGGGCAACGCTTTGGGATAAGTACTTTTCTTTTTTATGTTGGTGGGTCGCATACCTTTCCACCAGTAATTCCTGTGCCAGAAAATTCAAGCTTTATACAAGCGGCGCCAACGTTAGCAGGGCGCCGTAACAAGCCCTTCAGCCTGGTATATACTGCGGCATTATTACACAACTGAGTGACATTATCCCCACCGGCATACAAAAAGCCTTCTAACGGCCGTGGTGTTCCGGTACCGTAAACAGATAAAAATATCATTATATTTGCTTAGACCAGCATTTGAATAATGGACCCGTTATCAACCCTTCACATCCGGATCATCAACCAGGTTTTTGAACTGGATAAAAAAACGACTGCCAAACCGGAGTTACAATCCCTTCAACGTAATATAGACCGGATCAAACAACATTTTGAAGAAGCCGGCTATACTATCTTAAACCCGCTGGGAGAGCCTTACCGGGAAACACGGGTGGATTATGAAGCCAGTATCACCGGCGAAATGTCGGCCGATATGGAGATAGTAAATGTGATCAAACCAGTGGTGTACTATACAGAAGGAGGACAAAAATCCATTTTACAAAAAGGTGTAGTTATCGCTGCCGCAAAATAAACCTATGAGCAACCAGATTAATTTCGGTATTGACCTCGGCACTACCAATTCCCTGATCGCCCGGTTCCAGAACGGGGCCGTGGAAATTTTCAAGAACCCGTTCGGCCAGAAGGAAACGCTGCCTTCGGTAGTAGCTTTCCGGAAAGACAGGATCATTGTTGGCGACAAAGCCCGTGAGCTGATAGAGAAAGACCCTGAAAATGTGTTCTCTTCTTTCAAAAGAAAAATGGGCACCTCGGAATCTTTCTTTGTGCCGAACACCAGTGATTTTAAAACACCGGTAGAGCTATCGGCACTGGTACTCCGCGAGCTGAAGAACTTTATTTATACCGGCGAAAAACCGGAAGCAGTGATCATTACTATCCCTGCCTCTTTTGATACCATCCAGTCGAATGCCACCAAAAAAGCCGGCAACGATGCAGGTTTCCGCGAAGTGCTGCTGCTACAGGAACCCATTGCCGCCAGTTTGGCTTTTGCAAACAAACAGGCCAATGCTACCTCCCTCCAGGGACAATGGCTGGTATACGATCTTGGCGGGGGGACCTTCGACGTTGCGCTGGTGAAAATTGTGGACGGCGAAATGCGTGTTACCGATCATGAAGGAGATAACTATCTTGGCGGTGTCGACTTTGATATCGCCATCATTGAACAGCTGGTGGTACCAGCATTACTGCAACAACATGCCATTCCCGACCTGCTCACAGAAATGCGCAGCGCCAGGGGAAAATACAATACCCTGTATCATATCCTGCTGAAAAAAGCAGAAGAAGCCAAAGTGCAACTCACTACCAGCCCTTCCGCCGAAATAGAATTTGAGATGACGGACGCCAACGGCGATACGCAGGATATCTATCTCACCATTACCCGCGAACAATTTGATACGGTTATCTATAACCGCATACAATACTCCGTTGACCTCGTAAAAAAGATCATCGACCGCAATCATCTTACTACCAACGACATCAAAGAAATAGTGATGATTGGCGGAAGCACCTATATACCGCTGGTAAAAAACCTGGTGGCGGCACAACTGGGCATACCGGTGAACTGCAGCGTAGATCCTACTACTGCCGTAGCCGTAGGCGCCGCCTGGTATGCAGGCACCAAAACCATCAGTGAGCCACAGCAAACGGCAAATAAACCTTTGGCTGCCGGCACACCCGCTATCCGGTTTAAAACAGCCTACCAGAAAAATACCGCCGATAAAGAAGAATATTTTACAGCTATTGTAACCGGCCCCGTAACGGGGCTCAGCTATCGCATTGTACGAACAGACGGCGGCTACGACAGCGGCATCAAACCCCTGCAGGAACGCATCTCCGAAATGCTGCTGCTGGCGGAAAACACCAGTAATACCTTCAACATCCTGGTATTCGACGCCGCCCACAATGAGCTGGAAGTACACGCCCCGGTGATCGCCATTTCACAGGGCAAGTTCAATATTCACGGGCAGCCACTGCCTAACGATATCTGCATAGAAATTGACGACCTGGAAAATAATACCACCAAGCTGGAACTTATTTTTGAAAAGAATGCCATCCTTCCGTTGCGGAAAACGATCATCAAGGAAGTGATGAAAACGATATTGCGCAGCGGCAGCGACAGTCTCCTGATCAACGTACTGGAAGGCAGCAGGTACGCCATTCCCGGCAGTTGTGTTCCCCTGGGCATGATCGAAATAAAAAGCACCGACCTCATTACTGATCTTGTAAAAGGTTCCGATGTGGAAATTACCTTACAGATCAGCGAAAGCAGGGATCTTTCCGTGAAAGCCGTACTGCTCATGAATGAACAGGAATTTTCCGAAGTGTTTAACCCTATGGTCCGGAAAATCAATACCGGCAAACTGCAGGATGATATCCGGCAGCTACGTTTGAATGCATCTGAAAAAATAAAATCATTCCGGAAAAGCCAGCAATACGAACTGGCTGCCACGGTGCAGGAAATCATGGCGGACCTTGATCATATCAGCAACCGCATTGAACTGCTCAGCGCCGATGATATTACCGATGAAAAATACCAGCTGGAAGAAAAGAAGCGTAAACTGGCCCAACAACTCGACAGCACCGGGAAAGACCAGCTGATCGTGGAAATTACAGAACTGTATTTTAAACGGAAAGAGTATTGTTTGTATAATATCCGGGAAGAAGAAGACAGTACCCGGATGACGCGCTTTGAAAAGATCATCGCTGGTGAAAGCGCTTATTTATCTTCGCAAAGCTACTACGCCATCAAAGCAAAAATTGATGAGCTGAATGAACTGAGCTGGGAAATAAGGCGCAACAAACCCGAAACCTGGATCAATGCCTATTACTACTACGCCAACGTAAATACGGAAGAATATACAGATCCGCAAACAGCTGCGCGCTTTAAAGAAATCGGTGAACGCGCTTTGGAACGGAAAAATTATGATGAACTGAAAGTAGCGGTAAACCAGCTATACAATCTCATGCCGGATACCAAAAAAGAAAGAGACCAGCTGAAAGGAACAGGTATCGGCTAATCGCCTACTTCCAGCTCCACTCCTGCTGCGTTATTTTCCAGGAGGTTGAAGTGCAGGTAAGTACTGTCCGACAACCCGATCTCAATAGGAATGTTCCGGTTGGACGTAGCCCAGTATGTAGGATCCAGCTTGAATATAAGGCTGTTTTCTTTCAGGAATTGCCTGGAGTTTTTGTAAGCCGCCACAAAAAATCCTTTCACCCTGTATGCCTTCACATCGTCCATCGGGTATTGGGCTTGTTTTGTACCGTTCCATTGCTGACCAATATATACATACAGCCGGTTCACCGCGAGTTGCAGCGGCACATAAGCACTGTCGCCCGGCGAAATGTAACAGGAGTAAAAAGTATCCGGCGTTTGGACCAGGGCAATTGCCGGCGCTATTAACCGGTTGTAGAGATGCAGGCTTTGCCGGTAAACCGTATTCCCCTTTGGCGATGCATGGCTGGCATTCTGGCCCTGTTCCGCTATTTTTAATATAGCAGGATCGTTGGTTTTACTGAAGGGCCTGTTCAGCGCAGTCATAAAATCAGGACCGTATACATCGTCGCCGGTTACCGGCGTTTTGCTGCTGTCTTTGTTGTTTAAAGGGTATATAGAATCTGTTTGCAGATGATACAAAAGATATTTTACCGGTTCGTAAGTACGGTCATGTGCAAAATAATCAAAGCTGGTAACTATTGCAGGCCGGGGCTTTGTTTCTATTAAGGAGAAAAAAAGACGGGATAACAGTATCGCCGATATGATAATCACTAATGTTCCGGTTCCCTCTTCACTCATCCCTTTCGGTTTAAGCGGGCCCAATAAAGAACCTATCCGCTGGGCCAGTGATCTGTTTGCCCGTTGTTCTTTCCCGTACGCCAGCATCTTCGCTTTCCACCGCTCCGTTTCCTCTTTTACGTATGCTGCGGTGTGGAGCTTTTCAACCAGCTCCAACATCGCCATCCCATTTTTAAAATCATTCCTGTATATGGCCAGTCCCAGGTTGATCAAACTAATACCGTACTCGCTTCTCCATTCCCGGAACCCGGAGGGTAACGCATTCAGCTGTTGCACCAGGGTAATATTGGCAAAAACCAATATTTGCTGCCACGGAACGGTGGCTCCTTCCCGCAATTTTCCAATAATAGCTTTCAGGTGTTCTTCCACTATTTGCATGTAGCGGAATATCTTTCTGTAGCTGGTAGTAGTATGTTCTCCATCCATCAACCAGGGATTGGCAAAAAGATAGATAGTTTGTTGCAACTGCTGGTGCTTCAGGCTATCTATCACTGCGTTGGCAAACAATGGTCCGTACCAGGGAGAAATAAAAACCAGGAAGGCCGTGTTTTCGTAAACAGGATTATCTGCAAACCTGCCGGTAATTTCTCCTGTGTCCAGGAAGTGCAGCAGTACCGGGTCTGCAGCTACCTGCGCATGAAAGAAAAGTTCATCACCCGCTGTTAGCTGGTCAAAAAACTGTAACAGCTGGTGTTTATCAAATGCCCATTCGCCTGTTTTAAATTGCTTGTCGTCCGACAGTTCCAGTTCTGCCAGCATTTTTTTCCGGAGAAGGGATAACGCAGCGGTATCACCCGTATCTACGGGTCCACCATGAACTGCCTCCAGGAAAATAACGGGATTCACATACTTCATAAGAAGGCAAAATAAATAAAATAAACACCGCTATCTTCCTTTTAATATTATAAAATCCAAAAAAATAAAATCAGTGTGATCAGCGTAATCAGCATAATCCTGAGTCAGACAAAATCCGCGGCTACTCCATCGGGATCAGGTCTACCCCATTGAAATTATTTGTGAGCTGCCGGAGCTGCAGTTGTTGTTGCAGCATATCTTTTTGCGACAGGAAAACTTCCACCGGGATATAGCGGTTGGAGTGCTGCCAGTAGCTGCTGTCGAGGTTCAGTTGCAGGCAGGATGTTTTCAGGAAATTGAGGGCATCATAAACGGGCATCAGGAAAAATCCTTTAGCACGATAAGATGGCACATAGTGCATCGCATATTCGGCTTTCCATTCGGGGTCCCATCCTGCACCGGCATAAAAATACACCCGGCTGATGGACAACGGGAGGGGTACAAAGGCGCTATCGAAGGGTGCAATGTAGCAGGAGTAAAAAGAGTCTGGTGTTTGCACCATGGTGATCAGTGCGCCATCCTGGCGGTTAAAAACGCGTATGCTTTGGCGGTGTGCGGGATCGGTCCAGGAGCTGTCTTCCGCCGTCCAGTGCTTTGCCCTGCCGAAAGGCGGGCGTACAAAGCCGTCACCATAATTGCCCTGCATCCTTACCGCCTTCATGAAATCAGGGCCGTACAGATCGGCGCCGGTGGCGGGCGACGGCAGTCCGGGGCTGTTCAACAGCTTCTTTGCCCTTTTCTCTGTGTCCATCAGTAACTGCGACAACAGGTACTGCATAGTGAGCGAAGTACGGGCGCCCATAAAAATGCTGTTCTCACTTTCACGGACATTAATACGGGGCGTATAGGCCTGTTCAAAGTGAGCGCCAACACCAATAGCTGCAATAATAACGATGGCAATTCCCCCTTTCAGAAGTGTATCCCTGAGTAGTTTCCGGCGATCTTTCCTTTGCCGGTACCCGTCGCCAAAAAATCGGGCCAGCAAGGATTTGCGGCTGGTGGCCTTTGCTTCCAGGCGC
>NZ_DATMTE010001037.1:0-4193 GCF_035564935.1 Chitinophaga sp.
TGTAAGTTCTATCCATTCACCGGTGTTGGTTTTTATCCAGTGGTTACCGAAATATCCCTTGCGGCCAAGATGGCCGTTTTCAAAGGAGAAATTTTCCAGGAAAGAATTTAGTCCATATGTCCTATGGGATTTAAGTGGCGCATTTATTTTCGCCTTTCTTCACACGTTTCCGGCATAACCCTCTGCTACCAAATTTTCTGTTGTCTGTATAATTATTGGAACATAGCGGTTGTTCGCTCTGCTATTTTGGTTTAAATTCGGTAATCAATCCTGATAACATCAGCACATATGGCCTTCAAAAATAAATTGCCTATTCCCGGCGTGGTACAAGTATTAAACCCATTCAAGGTGAAGAAGCAACGTATCATGAACTTTAATCCGGCGGAAGGTGTAACTGCCAGAAAACCGGCGGCAGAAACCAAGATCACTGTTTTTGATTACAATATTAGCCTTTGTTCAGAGCTGGTGCTGGATAAAATAGAAGATACTTTCAGGTATGCAAATGCTCCACAGCTAAGCTGGATCAATATTGACGGCATCAGGAAAGAAGAGGTACATGCTATGTGTGAGCAATTCATGATACATCCTTTACTGGAAGAAGATATTTTAAGTACAGGGCAGCGGGCCAAAATGGATGAGATAAATGACCGCATGTTTTGTTTACTCCCAATGATTTACTTCAACAGTGAAACTTCGTCCATCGATCTGGAACAAGTAAGCATTGTACTTGGCCGGAATTTCGTGATCTCCTTCCAGGAAGATCCCGCCCGGGATGTATTTGATCCCGTACGTACCAAACTATTAATAACAGGATCCCGTATCCGCAACGGCGGGGCTGATTATCTCTGTTATTCATTGCTGGATGTAATTATCGACAACTATTTTATAGTAATGGATAAACTTGGGGAAAGGATAGAAATGATGGAAGACCTGGTGCAACATCAGCCCAACACCCGTACACTGGCGCGGATTAATTATTTACGCCGCCAGGTTTTCCTGTTCAAAAGGGCTATTGCACCGGTGAGGGAGCTGGTAAATGGCTTCCTCAAAAGCGAAAATGATCTGCTGGATGATAAAGTAACGAAATACTATAAAGACGTATACGATCACATCATTCAATGCAATGATCTTGCAGATAACTACCGGGACATGGTATTGAACTTACAGGAGATGTATCATACGCAGCTAAACCTGAAGATGAATGAAATTATGAAAGTGTTGGCGGTGGTAACTACATTGATGGCGCCGCCAACACTGCTCGCGGGGATCTACGGAATGAATTTTCAGCATATGCCTGAACTGGCATCCCCCAACGGATATTATTATACCCTCGGAGGTATGGGCATACTACTGGTGCTGATGATACTGATTTTCCGGAAACGTGGCTGGTTTTAAGCTTTCTTTTTGTATACCGGCACGGTAGAGCAAGGTTCTCCGTACATAATACTCTTCACTACCGGACGCAACAAACGGGTAATTTCTGCATAAGCGATTTCTCCCACCCGTTTATCGCCGCATCCCTTGATGACGATCCTTTTATCAACAAAGACAGAAACGTCAATTGCACCCAGGTTCCTGAGATACAGGGTATTATGTATAAATTCGGCGTTTCCGAACGCTGCATATGCCACAACCGGCTCCAGGTTGGTCATTACAAGCATATAGGCCCACAAAGGCACAACCGCATCTGCAGTGCATATTAATCCTACATTTTTTCCACGGTATTGCTCCCAGTCGTGCGATTGCATCGCGGCCCGGAAATCCTTTTCTTTCAGGATAAGTCCCATAAACAGGTAATCCTTTATATCAAACTCCACAATTTCTCCTTCCGGGTAAAACTGCTCCAGGTCAATCGTTTCCAACCCGCTCTGCGCTACTTTATTTATGATTTCGTCCATTTTTTCCATATTAGGATACAAATTTACGAATATCAGGGGAGGAATGTGAATAACGGTGAACCAGGGGCCAAAAACGGGAAGGGGAAGCATTACTGCTTCCCCTTCTCTTATGTCAGTAAAAATGTAGTGATTTAGAAGAATTTACCACGGGTATCCTTCACATCGCTTTTCTTTTTCAACACTTCAAACAGTTGCTGATCCAGCATGGATTTAATACCCTGTTCGTAAGCGGCCTGCTGAGAAGCGATATCCTGGGCCGGTTGACCAGATGGCTGGAAGCTGTCTACCTTAATTACATATACGCCTGCATTACCTTCAATTGGAGCAGATACTGCAGTGGTACCCCATTTTTTATTAAACGTTGCACCGGCAACACGTGGTTCAAAACCCAATGAAGCAATAAACGGAGTAGCGAAGGAAACGCTTTCTGCTTTGAGTTCCGGTTGGTTAGTCGCTTTGGCGGCAGCTTCAAGTGAGGCAGGAGTTTGCAGTTTGGCGATGATCTGCTCTGCTTTCTTATGCTTCTTAACTTCTGCTTCTACCTGAGGCCTTACATCAGCCAGCGGAGCAGTACCTTCCTTACGTACGCTGGTTAAAACAGCTACTACGTATTTGTCGTCGAAGGTAAATACTTTGCTTACATCTCCCTGTTTGGATTCATAAGCCCAGCGTACCAGTTCACGTGACTGTCCGATACCGGGTATTACAAAATCCATGGGACGTACATTGTCCGCAATTCTTTTATTCAGCTTTTCTGTTTGTACTGTTTTCTCAAAGGAAGCAGCATTTCCGCTCTTACCTGCAAAAGTACTGGCAGCGCTGAATGCGTTGTTATTGGTTTCTTTGCTGGCCTCTACAGATTTACCCAGATAAGCTACTTTAATAGCAGGACCAATATTCTTCTGATCCATAATTTGAATCACATGGTAACCAAACTGGGTTCTTACCACTTTAACCTGACCTTTTGAACCATCGAAAGCAAAATCCTTAAATTCAGGAACAAATTGGGAAGATGGAGTAAGATCATATTCTCCGCCGGTTTGCTTACTGCCCGGATCATCAGAAAACTGGTCAACCAGGGCTTTGAAATCAGCGCCGCCTTTAACTGCCAGTTCAAGGCTATCTGCACGTTTTTTAGCAACAGAGTCCGGTAAACCACCCTGAGCGCCGGAGGCGATGAGAATGTGACGAACCTTCACACTGTCAGGCATATTTTTACGATCCACCATTTTTGCAAATACAATCAGGTTGTTATCGTAATATGGTCCAAAAACAGTTCCCACCGGGAGATTCACGATCGAATCTTTCATAGGAACTTTAGCTTCGTTCTTAGAAACATATCCGTCGTAGTATTTAATATCGGAGTTGCGATTTATAAAACCGGCAATATTTCCACTACCTGTAGTATCCAGTTCCTGCTTCATTGCCATGATCTGCTGAATGGCTGCTGCAGAATCCGCAGCGGAAGGAATAGCATCAAAGGATACATATTCAATTTTGCGGGATTCTTCCACTTTGAACAACTGCTTGTGATCCTGGATAAAACGGTCCAGCTCCGCATCTGTTACCTTAATAGTAGAATCAGCAATAGTAGCGTAAGGAACACTTACATAAGATACTGTTGCTGTTTGGCTGTTATCTTTCTGCTGTTGTTCTGCCAACCATTTGGGATAATATATGCCTTGTTTAACAAGGGTCACATATTTCAAACGTTCCTGGTATTTGGCAATATAGCTTTCCAGCTGATGCAAGCCTTCGCGGATCTGCGGGTTGCTGCCGGCCTGTGAAATAGCCTGCTGTAAAGCATTACGATCAAACTGGCCGTCGCGGGTAAATTGTTGTACAACTACCGGGTTAGGGTTTTTACCTTTGATCTGGTCCACTACTTCTGCTTCAGTTACGTCGATACCCAATATTTTATACTGGGCCTGCATAATTTGTTCATTCAGAAATTCGTTCCAAACCTGCTCACGAATATACTGACGTGTTTGTTCGTCAATATTAGGCATTTGCTGACGCGCATTGTTTTCCGCGTCCTGAATACGACGTTGATACTCTGATAAATCGAGATCTTCACCATTTACTTTACCCACGCTCGTATCGCGGCGGGATAGCGAACTTTTGCCAAAAAAGGCATCCTGCAACAGGAAACTAACAATAGCCAGGCAAATCACTACAACGATCATGACGGCATATTTGTCCCTGATTTTCTGAATTACTGACATATATTATATAGTCTACATTTTTAAGGATAGCAAAAATAGAATAAATAAACTGTAACTGCAAAAGAGTATT
>NZ_DATMTE010001038.1:0-3434 GCF_035564935.1 Chitinophaga sp.
GGGGACGAAAAAAGTACAACAGCCCGCAAAAAGCTGGAAGTGTTGAGAGCACAGATGAATAAAAAGCTGGAAGATGTAAAGAACAGCAGCGCCGACAAATGGGACAGCACCCGTGAAGCCGCCGATCAGCTGATGAAAAAATCCGATAAAGAGTGGACCGATTTCAAACAGGATTTTAAGGATCTTTTTAAGAAAGATTAAAAGAAGGCTGCGGTATTGCTTCAAAATTCCACAATCCTTGTTCCTTGAACATTAATCTTGTAATTTTACCCGGCTTAATAGATTTGGATTTGCTACTTTCTTACTATCAGGAATTATTAACAGAAGCCGGCTGTGATGAAGCCGGAAGAGGATGCCTGGCGGGTCCTGTGTTTGCGGCAGCAGTAATTCTGCCGAAAAAATTCAGGCACCCGATGCTGAACGATTCCAAGCAGATGAAAGCAGCCGACCGGGAGAAACTAAGAAAGGTGATTGAAAAAAAAGCAGTATGTTATGCCGTGGCAAGTGTGGATAATGTGGAAATAGACAAGATAAATATATTGAAGGCTTCTTTCAAGGCCATGCATCTGGCATTGGAGAAGCTTACGCAGCAACCGGAGTTTATACTGGTAGATGGCAACCGCTTCTACGCCTATGGCAATACGCCGCACGCCTGTATTATACAGGGCGATGGCATATATGCCTCTATAGCGGCAGCCTCCGTTCTGGCTAAAACCTATCGTGATGAATATATGCAGCAGTTACATGCTACATATCCACACTTTGGCTGGAATGAAAATAAGGGTTACCCTACCAGGCAACACCGCGATGCCATCCGGGAATTTGGCGATACGCCATTTCACCGTAAAACATTCCGTTTGTTGCCGGAGCAGCTGGAACTGGATTTATAGCCATTAACCCTTAATGGGTTATCTAAAGGCTAAATACGTGCAGCGGGGCGCTCTGTTAACCTTATACTTATTAATTTTGCCCTGACAGGGAATAATTATGTTAAAGCAGACACAACAGCAGAAATTATTACAGAAACTCTCACCCCAGCAAATTCAGCTCATGAAATTGCTGCAGGTACCTACTGTGAACCTGGAAGAAAGGATCAAGGAAGAGCTGGAGGAAAACCCGGCACTGGAGTATGGGGAAGAAGCAGGAGAAGATGAGTTCAAAGAACAGGAAGAATACGAAGCACCAGCGGAAGAAGATGAATTTGAACCGGATGGCAGTGAAAATGAGTACGACAATATAGATATTTCTGAATATGTAAGTGAAGGAGATGATGATGTAGCGGATTACAAGCTGCGTGATGATAACTATCCCGATCCGGACGAAAGCAATAAAACCATCCCGATCCGGGTGGAAACTTCCTTCCATGAACACTTATTGAGCCAGCTGGGCATGCTGGAGCTGGACGATCACCAGAATGCCATTGCTGAACATATCATTGGCAGCATCGATGATGATGGATACCTGCGCAGGGAAATCAGCTCTATGGTAGATGATCTCTCCTTTTCCCAGAATATTGACACCACAGAAGAAGAAATCAACATCCTTATAAAAAAGATACAGGATTTTGATCCGGCAGGCGTATGCGCCACCGACCTGAAAGAATGCCTGTTGCTGCAGTTGAAACGTAAGTCGCAGGACGATCCCGGCGTACACAACGCCTACCTCATCCTGGAAAACTACTTCGACGAATTTACCAAGAAGCATTACGAGAAGATCCAGAAAGCGTTAAGTCTTTCAGATGAGGGCCTGAAAGAAGCCATCACCCAGATCATCAGGCTTACACCTAAGCCAGGCGGCAATTTTGCCACGCTGAACAAGGCGGAAAGCTACGTATTACCCGATTTCTTCATTTTAAATAATGCCGGTAAACTGGAACTTACGCTCAATTCGCGCAATGCACCCGACCTGCGGATCTCCGGCGGCTACCGCGAAATGCTGAAGGAATACGACCGCGGTGATAAAAAGGACAAGCGCCAGAAAGAAGCCGTACTGTTTATCAAACAAAAAATAGATGCTGCCAAATGGTTTATAGACGCCATCAAGCAGCGGCAACATACTTTGTTATCCACCATGGAGTCTATCATGGATTACCAACGCGAATTTTTCCTTACGGGAGATGAAACTACCATGAAGCCTATGATCCTCAAAGATATCGCGGATCGCACGCAACTGGATATTTCTACCGTAAGCCGCGTGGCCAACAGTAAGTATGTACAAACCGAATTTGGTACTTTCAAGCTGAAATTCTTCTTCTCCGAATCATTGTCTACCGACAGCGGCGAGGAAGTATCCACCAGGGAGGTGAAAAAGATCCTGTCTGACCTCATTGAAGCGGAAAACAAGCGGAAGCCGCTCAGCGATGAAAATCTCACGAAAATGCTGCAGGACAAAGGATACAACATTGCCCGCCGTACAGTGGCCAAATACAGGGAGCAGCTGAATATTCCGGTAGCCCGTTTACGTAAAGAATTATAAGTACCATACCATGCAAGAACAAGCAGTTTTAGACCGGAACGGAAATATGCGTTTGGAGCCGGAGTTTCCAAAGTCAATGAAATCCCTGGCACTGGTCATTTCCTATCTCTCTCATCCGCTGTTCATTCCCCTGCTGGTAACATTCCTGATCCTCGGATCTATCCCGGAATACATGGTGGCGTTTAAGTCGTTGAGCAAAAGATTCGACTTCGATATGCTGTACTTCAGGGTAGCCATTATCAGTATCGGGTTTCCCATACTTACTCTTTTACTGGCAAAGGCGCTGAAATTTGTGTCGTCTGTTCAGATGAAAACCCAGCGCGACAGGATCATTCCATACGTAGCAATGATCACCTATTATTTCTGGGCCTTCTATACTTTTCAACAGGAAGGCCGGGCGCCGAAGTTCTATACCGCCTTCTTCCTGGGAGTATTCATCAGTGTTTCTATCTCCTTTATTACCAATAACTTCATAAAAACCAGTATGCATACAGTGGGTTGGGGCGGTGTGATCGGCCTCTTACTTTCGCTGATGTGGGGAATGCATATGAATGTATCTGTTCCGCTGGTGATCACTTTCTTTGTAGCCGGGATTGTGGCTACGTCCCGCCTGGTGCTGGCAGCACATGAGCCGCGTGAAATCTATATCGGTTTCCTGATTGGCATTCTTTCACAACTGGTGGCCTGCTGGATACTTGTAAAATAAGCGCTTCACCATTCTATCCCTGCTCCCTGCCGGTAATACTGAAACAAGTCAGCTACCAGTCAGGGATCAGGGAAAACAACATATAGAATGGCGATAAAAGACTTTTGGGGTTTAACCTCTGACCACTCCACCGTTCTTTCTTCACATGGATGCAAGGCCGCAAGGCAGGCTAACAAACAACTTTAACAAACAGTAGGGGATTAACTTCAACAACTAAACTTGACAGTACAAAAGTGAAACTTTCCCGGATGAT
>NZ_DATMTE010001039.1:0-2181 GCF_035564935.1 Chitinophaga sp.
CTGGCGCCGGGCAACCGGAAAAATTATCCGGGGGAAGTACTGGGAATTTATAAGCCTTGGGATATCTTTGCGCTCAACGATAAAGCGATCAGGGCAGATTATCAGCTGCTTACCACCGGAAGGCAGTCTGCCACCTTATCACACACCAATCAACAAAGCAATCATACGGACATTTTTGTGGAACCTGGCGCTAAAGTAGCATACAGCATACTGAATGCTGATACGGGACCGATCTATATCGGGAAAAACGCGGAAGTGATGGAAGGATGTATGATCAGGGGGCCTTTTGCGATGGGAGAGGGTGCAGTATTGAAAATGGGCACAAAAGTATATGGGGCTACCACGTTGGGGCCATATTGTACCGGTGGAGGCGAAATCAAAAACAGCGTGATGTTTGGTTACTCGAATAAGGGGCACGACGGTTACCTGGGGGATGCTGTGATAGGGGAATGGTGCAACCTGGGCGCCAATACATCGGGTTCCAACCTGAAGAATAATGTATCTGACGTGAAAGTATGGATGGAAGGGCCGGGAGAAGCGGTATCCGCAGGCAAAAAATGCGGGGTGCTGATGGGAGATTACAGCAGGTGCGGTATTAATACCATGCTGAATACGGGCACCGTGATAGGAGTATCGTGCAACGTGTTTGGGGGGCATTTCCCGCCAAAATTTGTGCAATCTTTCAGCTGGGGAAGCGACGGGGTTTACCGTTTGGCGGAGGCGCTGAAGGACGCCGGCAGCTGGATGGCTTTAAAAGGCCGGGAACTAACGGAAAAAGACAGGCAGGTACTGGAAGCATTATATGTCCAAATAAATCAGAAAGACCTTAAAACTTAATATCACAGTATGAGAAAGAAAATTGTTGCAGGTAACTGGAAAATGAACCTTACGCTGGCACAGGGTGAGCAGCTGATCAACGATATCCTGCAGGCAGGACTGAAACTGAAAGAAGGACAGGAAGTAATTGTGGCTACTCCGTTTCCTTATTTACAGAAGGCAAAGTCGCTGCTGAAAAATTATCCTGGTTTTTATGTGGCTGCACAGAACTGCTACAGTGAAAAATCAGGAGCTTTTACCGGCGAGGTATCTGCTGAGATGCTGCAATCAATAGGGGTGGATTACGTGATCCTGGGTCACTCTGAAAGAAGGGAATATTTCCAGGAAAGCAATGCTATGCTGGCAAAGAAGATAGACCAGTCGCTGGCTAACGGGCTGAAACCTATTTTCTGCTGTGGCGAGCCCCTGGAAATCAGGCAGGCTGAAACCCAGAATGCCTACGTGGCTAAGCAGCTGGAGGAAAGTTTGTACCATCTTACCGCAGAACAATTGAAAAATGTGGTGATTGCATATGAGCCTATCTGGGCTATTGGTACCGGCTTAACTGCAAGTGCGGCACAGGCTCAGGATATGCATGCGTTTATCCGTTCACAGATTGCTAATAAATTTGGCCGTGAGGCAGCCCTGCATACTACTATTTTATATGGAGGCAGTGCAAAACCGGGAAATGCGGTAGAATTGTTTGCCAATGAGGATGTAGACGGTGGTTTGATTGGTGGCGCCTCCCTGGTAGCAGCCGATTTTGTGGCGATTATTGAGAAGCTGGCTTAAGTAATTGAGAAATACGTAGTTGTAATAACTGCGTATTTTATTAGTAAATAATGCTAAAAAAATTAGTATTTCTGAAAAAAGGTTGTATATTCGTATTGTCATTCTAACAGGAAGAATTAAAATATCAGGTTATGAATACGAATTATGAAATTTCGGAAGAAGTATTTGATTATTTGGTGGTAGTGAATCCGGATGCATTGGTTGCGAAAGATGTGACCCGTATCCGGCAGTTTATAGCAACTGAGTTAGGCGATGCGAAGATGTCTTCTGCACCGGTTCATGTGGCCCTGTTCAGGTCTGCTTTCCCTGAGCGTTTCCAGGACGATTTTGTTGATATGCTGGAAGAGGTGGCGCGTAAGCAGGCTGGTTTTGCCATCTATACGGCAAAGATGGATGCTTTAAGGCATGCAGATGGTCATAACAGTGTTTTTATCAATGTCGCTAACCCCAAGCCATTGATTGATTTGCACCGTAGTATTATGCAGGCTTTTGAGCTGAAGCCGCAGGCATTCAAACCGCATATTATGCTGGCGAGAGGTTTGCAGGATGCAGAAGTAAATATGGTAATGCCAT
>NZ_DATMTE010001040.1:0-6746 GCF_035564935.1 Chitinophaga sp.
AACTGAACCGGGATATGATTGCTGTGGATACTGCTTCTGTTATTCAAATTTCTACAAAGCGGCAGGGTTATTCTGAGGGACCGATCTTCTTTAAACGAAAGGGGATCTATTACTACCTGTACACCCTTGGCGGTGATGAAAAATACCAGTATGCATATGGAATGAGCAGAACATCGCCACTGGGTCCATTTGAATTTCCTGAAAAAGATATTATAGCCACTACCTATTATGATCGCCGGATCTTTGGTCCGGGACATGGTTGTGTGTTTAATGTGCCCGGCACTGATAATTACTATTTTGCTTACCTGGAATATGGCCGTGGAAGCACTAACCGTCAAACCTATGTGAACAAGCTGGAGTTTAATGAAGATGGAACCATTCGCCCGGTTGATTTAACGCTTAACGGTGTAGGTGCGCTGCATGTTGTGCCTTATGAGAAAAGGATCAGCGTCGTTAACTCAAAAACATCAAGTGTTCGCACCGGCCTGACCATAAAATCAAAAAAAGATTCTTCGTTTAGAAGAGCAGAATCTTTTTTTTCACAGTTTGCCTTTGATGAAGCAAATGGTTCAAGGTGGATGGCTGCTGCTGAAGATTCAACATCCTGGATCATTGCGGATTTAGGAAAGTTGCAGCATGTCAAACGCAGTGAAGTGTATTTTGTCCGGCCTACTGCAGGCCATGCCTATGTACTGGAGTGTTCGGCAGATGGTAAAGAATGGAAGGATTGTGGAGGAGATCGGCAGGTTGTTGCAGAATCGCCGCACACTGACAAATTGGATATTAAAGCCCGTTATCTGCGGGTCAGGATTTTAAGTGGCGTTAATGGTATCTGGGAGTGGCATATTTATTAAAGCGATATTATTTTCAGATGATGTATTTCAGATTTTTATCACTTTTTTTTTGTTGGCAATTGGCCTGTTTATGCTCAAGGGCCCAAATGAATGGAAGCTGGGGCGATCAGGAAGATGGAACTTATGTTAATCCCGTTATACCCGCAGATTACAGCGATCTTGATGCCATACGTGTAGGGGAAGATTATTACGCCATATCTTCCACTATGCAATTTTCGCCCGGTATGGTAGTGCTTCATTCCAAAGATCTCATAAACTGGGAAATTATCAGCCATGTGGTTAATGATCTCACACGAATTAGTCCGAAGTTGAACTGGGACCGGATGGATTGTTATGGCAGGGGCATTTGGGCGGGTTCCATCAGGTATTATAAGAACAAATTTTGGGTGTATTTCGGAACGCCTGATGAGGGATTTTTTATGAGCTCGGCTACTGATCCTGCAGGACCCTGGGAACTTGTTCATCAATTATGGAGAGTAAATGGCTGGGACGATTGCTGTTCGTTTTGTGATGACGATGGCCAGCTTTATTTTATTGCTACCAACTTTGCAGTTGACCCTAAAAATGGAAAGAAGTATAACATCCATTTATTTAAAATGGCACAGGATGGAAGAAGTCTTATCATGGAGTCTGACTCCATCATACATCAATCCAATGGAAGTGAGGCCAATAAGCTTTATAAGTTCAACGGGCTGTATTATCACTGTTTCAGCGAAGTGAAGCCGGAAGGGCGCGTGATCATGATGGAGCGCTCGAAACACCTGTACGGTCCCTGGGAAATAAGGCAATTAAATCATGTTGATCAGAAATTGGACCGAGAACCCAACCAGGGTGGATTATTGCAGACACCTGCAGGCAAATGGTATTTTCTCACCCACCATGGCAGTGGTGATTGGGACGGACGTCCGGTCAGCCTTTTACCCGTTCATTGGACTGATGGGTGGCCGGTCATTGGTGAGCCAGACGCCGACACAATAGGGCGCATGGTTTGGACGGGTAAAAATCCGCTATCCAGCGGGAAGAAGGTTTCGATTCAAAGCAGCGACGGGTTCAATGCCGGAAAACTAAATGCTCAATGGGAATGGAACTATCAGCCACGGGCCGGCAAATGGTCTTTAACAGAACGCAAAGGTTTTCTCCGGTTGTATGCATTTACGCCTGTTCATTCAAACAAACAGGGAAATATCATACTCAGGGCGGGAAACACGCTTACGCAACGTAGCATGCGCACAGTTCTTAATGTAGCAACCGTAAAAATCGACATCAGCCGTATGGCTGATAATCAGTTCAGCGGATTGACACATTTTTCAACGTCCAGCCATAGTTTATTTGGAGTTAAACAGGAAAACGGCGTACGGACCTTAGTGTATGACAATAATGGTAAGGATACTTCTGGCATCAGGATCATTGGAAGAGCTGTCTGGCTCAGGTCAACCTGGAATGTGAATGGAGTAAGTCATTATGCTTTTAGTACGGATGGTAAGTTTTACCAATCTTTCGGAAGCGCTTATAAGCTGACCTGGGGTAGCTACCGGGGGGATCGTATCGGGATTTTTAATTTTAATACTAAAGAGGATAATGGGTCCGTGGATGTTGACTGGTTTCGATATGATTACAGGAAGTGATGCAAAAGTAGTAACAAAGAATCAGCGTAGAACTTGTTGGCAAGCAAGGCAATGATGTTGGTGAATGGATTTAAGTAATTCTTCCAAAGCAAATGATCTGGCAAACAGATCTTATTTAATTATTCAAGAATCTAAAAATGACTTCTATGCGCATTGCTGCTTTGCCTTTCATTATTTTTCTGCTTACTGTTACCCAGCAAATAAGTGCGCAGACCGGTCTCAGCTTGTGGTATGATAAGCCGGCTACGGAATGGGTAGAGGCGTTGCCGGTTGGGAACGGTCATATAGGAGGAATGGTTTTCGGGCGGGTTGAGGAAGAGCTTATCCAACTGAATGAAAGTACGCTTTACAGCGGAGGCCCGGTAAAACAACAGATAAACCCGGATGCCTTTCAGTATCTTTCCCGCATACGGGAGGCATTATTGAAAGAGGAGGATTATTCAAAGGCAAATGAACTGGCCAGAAAGATGCAGGGTTATTATACCGAATCGTATATGCCGCTTGGCGACCTGCTCCTGAAGCAATCGTTCAATGGCAGTAGGGTATCCGGTTACCACCGTGAACTGGATATTCGAACGGCTACTGCCACTACCCGTTTTACTGTTAATGGTGTAAATTATATTCGTGAGGTTTTCTGCGCGGCGCCTGCCAATGTAATGGTCGTCCGTATTCGCTCCGGTGTTTCCGGCGCTATTAATCTTTCTGTGGCATTAAAAAGCCCTTTGCATTACACATTGGCTGCAAAAGGAAATAATGAAATGATCATGAGTGGGAAGGCTCCCGCACACGTCGATCCCAGTTATTATAATCCTAAAGGCCGGCAGCCTGTTATTTATGAAGATACAACGGGCTGCAACGGTATGCGCTTTCAGTGCCGCGTAAGAGCCATTGCCAAAACAGGCAGGATCACTGCAGATACTTCAGGGCTGCAGGTGGAGAATGCGTCTGAACTGGTATTGATCTTGTCCGCTGCCACCAGCTTCAACGGTTTTGATAAATGCCCCGACAGAGAGGGGAAAAATGAACAGGCTATTGCTGATGCATTGATCAGCCGGGCGGCCAAACGGTCTTATGCTGCACTGCAACAAGAGCATTTGAAAGATTACCAACGCTATTTTAACCGGGTTTCGTTTACATTAAAAGACACAGGCGCTGTAGATAATACCGGCAGTGTGCTTCCTGTTGACAAAAGATTGAAGGCATATTCAGAAGGAGGATATGATCCTGCGTTGGAAACCTTATACTACCAATATGGGCGTTACCTGCTGATCTCTTCATCGAGGCCAGGAGGGCCGCCGGCTAATTTGCAAGGTATCTGGAATAAAGAGTTGAGAGCTCCCTGGAGTTCCAACTATACAATTAATATCAATACGCAAATGAATTATTGGCCGGCAGAGAGCACTAATCTATCTGAAATGCATATTCCGCTGTTAAGGTGGTTAACGGGTCTTTCAGTAACCGGCGCCCGTGTAGCCCGTGAGTTTTATCATTGCAATGGCTGGGTGGCGCATCATAATTCAGATATATGGTGTTGCGCCAACCCGGTGGGAGATTTAGGAAAAGGTGATCCCGTGTGGGCCAACTGGTATATGGGCGGCAACTGGCTTTGCCAGCATTTGTGGGAGCACTACGCTTTTACACGTGATAAAAAATTCCTGGAGGAAGCTTACCCGGTCATGAAACAGGCAGCTTTATTCAGTCTTGACTGGCTGGTGAAGGATAGCAGTGGTTATTGGGTTACGGCGCCTTCTACTTCTCCCGAAAATAAGTTCCGCGATGCAAAAGGACGCGCACAGGCGGTATCTGTTGCTACAACAATGGATATGTCCATCATCTGGGATCTCTTTACGAATGTAATAGAAGCTTCAGAAGCGTTGGATAAAGACGAGGCATTCCGCAACCGGTTAGCCGAAGTAAAAAAGGACCTGTATCCATTGAGAAAGGGAAGCAATGGCGAATTACTGGAATGGTATAAAAATTTTGCGGAAACAGATCCGCAGCACCGCCATGTATCCCACCTGTTTGGTTTGCATCCCGGGCGCCAGATCTCAAAGCGGAATACCCCGGAGTTTTTCGCAGCAGCAAGGAAAGCACTGGAAATAAGAGGAGATGCCGGTACGGGTTGGAGCCGCGGATGGAAGATCAACTGGTGGGCACGTTTGCTGGATGGCGATCATGCATATAAACTTATTCGTCAGCTGTTGAACTATTCTGGCGCCGACGGAAAGGGCGGAGGCGGTACTTACCCTAACCTCTTTGACGCGCATCCGCCGTTCCAGATAGATGGAAACTTTGCCGGAACGGCCGGTATGACGGAGATGCTGTTGCAAAGCCATTTAGGAGAAATACATCTTTTACCTGCACTGCCGTCTGCATGGAAAGAAGGAGAGATAAAAGGCCTGAAGGCCCGGGGCGGGTTTACGGTAGATATAGAATGGTCTGAAGGGAAGCTGAGCAAAGCCACCATCACTGCCGCCACTGATGAAATCTGCCGCATCAGGAACAACAGGGAGTTCTTTGTGGATGCAGCCAGGGCAAAACCGGAAGGTGATGACTTTGTATTTTCAGTAAAAATGAAGAAAGGGCAGCAATGCCATATCCGACCACTGGAATGACCCATTTCATTTATTGGGTACGGTTGTTATCTTTACCCCCCAGATATTAAGCGCGATTATGAAAAAATTCCTTCTTTACGGTATCGTATTGCTGTTGCCTTCAGTACTTCATGCGGCCATCAGGCTGCCGGCACTCGTTGGTAACAACATGGTACTACAGCAAAACGACAGTGTAACCATCTGGGGATGGGCAAGCCCTTCAGAAAAAATTATGGTATTTACGGGCTGGGACAATAAAACAGCGACCGTTACTACCAGCGGAGATGCAAAGTGGACTTTGAAAGTACATACACCAGCAGCAGGAGGGCCTTATGAAATAAAACTAAAAGGATCCAATGAAATTGTACTGAAAAATATCCTGATCGGTGAGGTATGGCTATGCTCCGGGCAATCCAACATGGAATACAGCTACTATAATGGCATCCGGCAGATAGCAGCCGAGCTGCCTGTTTGCAGTAACAATAATATCCGGTTCTTTAACATACCCAAAACTACGGCCGCATATCCGCAGGACGACTGCCCGGGAAGCTGGGAAGTATGCGACAGCAACAGCCTGAAGCCTTTTAGTGCTGTAGGGTACTTTTTCGGAGCGAAGCTACAGAAATTATTGGGCGTACCGGTTGGACTGATCAATGCCAGTTGGGGAGGAACACCAGCGGAAGTATGGGCGCCGGAGCATCTTGTAACCGATCAACCACAGCTTTCTGCCGCTGCCGCCAGGTTGGCCCCGGCCGCATGGTGGCCACATAAACCGGGTTATGCTTATAATGCAATGATAGCGCCTCTCCTCAATTTCAATATAAAGGGAGTTATCTGGTACCAGGGAGAAGCCAACGTGAACACCGCGGAAACTTACGCGCCGTTGTTCACCGGTATGATACAGGCGTGGCGTGATGCATGGCATAAGCCGCTGCCCTTTTACTATGTCCAGATAGCACCGTTTACTTACGAAAAGGAATATCAGGCTGCATTGCTTCGTGAGGCACAGGCGCGCAGCAGTGTTCTTACGGGAACTGGGATGGTCGTAGTATCTGACCTTACAGAAAATGTGAAAGATATTCATCCCCAGGATAAGAGAACAGTTGGTAACAGGCTTGCGGATTGGGCACTTGGGGAGAATTATGGTAAAACCGGATTTACCTGGAAAAGCCCGGCATTTAAAGAAATGAGCATCAGCAAAAACAAAGCAGTGCTACGTTTCACCAATGTTCCCACTTCTCTCAGGATCAATGGCAAAGCACCAGTCGCCCTATATATAGCCGGAGCAGACCATGTTTTCTATGAAGCATCTGCAAAGCTGCAAAAAGATGTACTGATCGTTTGGAGTAAAAAAGTGGAGAAGCCAGAATCGGTGAGATATGGTTTCTCTAATGCTGCTATTGGTAATATTTTTTCTTCAGAAGGTTTACCTGTTGGTCCTTTCCGTACTGATAGCTGGCCAATCGGGCAGTAAAGATATCTGCGAGGTTACTTCAATTGCTTGGGTCTGAGGAACTGGTGTAGGATACGCCTGCAGTATCTGTTTATTAAGATCTGGGAGGTCTGTCATAGTATAAACCCACCCGCTGCTTTACCCGCATTTTGCAATGTTTCACATTATCCAGGCATAAATAGTTGAGCTGAATGCTTGTTAAGCGAACATAGACTAAAAA
>NZ_DATMTE010001041.1:0-2840 GCF_035564935.1 Chitinophaga sp.
GTTATACCAGGTAACCGTTTGGAAACACGAACAACTGCTCCTGCAGCATCATACTGATACGCCGCAGCCGGGATTTCCCATGCTCACCGGCGATCAGCTGTACCAGGGCACCGGTATCCTGGACCTGGCCGCCAATGTGCGACACGAAATACCAGGTATGCAGGAAGCCATCAGAACAGCCGGCGGGAAATATACCGTGTCTCACGGTAATGAATACACGCCTTCTGTTTTTGCATGGGCGCCCGATGGCAGCGCCGTAGCGGTGTCGGTAAAATGGATAGGTCATCCGGGTCCGCCGCCGGCAAAAGTGCTGCTGCTCAATAAAGAAGGCCACCTGCTGCAAACATTGTGGGAAGACCAGAACCTGCCGGTGGCAGCCCTTCACATCAGCAATAAATGGATCCTGGCCGGCACACCGCAATTCCGCGTGTTCGATAAAGGAACCCTTAAAACCACCATAATTGCAGAACAATTACCTGCCGTGAGAATTGAAATGACAGCAGATGAAACGCAGCTGCTATTGTTACAACACGATCACATCAGCCTGCGGAACACCGCAACAGGAAAGGAAATAAACCACTGGAAAGGAAATTGGAATGACGCCACCATTACACCGGACGGGAAATATATAGTAGCCGTTGATGCGGAAGGGAAAGCCTTCCTCATTAACACGGATGCTCCAGTGGAACAACAGCCGATAGACGCGCCGGGCGCTATCTTCTCCGTGGCGGCAGATAACAACCGGCTACTGGCCTTCTTTACACATGGGGCTATTGTTAGGACTACTACTTTATTATAAATGAAAAGATGATATGTCGACCCCCGCAACACTCGTAGTACAATGGAACCAGCTGGCAGTGGAAGCCATCCGCTGTTCGGCAGTTCCGCCGCCACTGGCCGCACGCGCGCTGGCTATGGTGCACACGGCCATGTACGATGCGTGGACCGCCTATAACCCTTGTGCCATCAGTACCATTACCGGCGCCTATATTAAACGCCCCAAAGAAGAACATAAAGCGGCCTGGAAACGCAAAGCATACAGCTATGCGGCTTTCCGCGTGCTCACAGAACTGTTCCGGCTAATACTGCCGGCGGAAAATAAAAATATGTTCCATGATATGATGCTGCACCTGGACTATGATCCTGCCATCACCACACTGGATATTTCCAAAGCCGCAGGCATCGGTAACCTGGCCGCCCGCTGCATATTGGAAGCCTTTGCCGGCGACGGCGCCAACGCATATGGCACGCTGCAAATGCCCGCCTGGGCAGACTATACAGGATATAAACCAGTGAATACACCGGAGCAACTGAAAGATCCTGCACGCTGGCAACCCCTGCTGATCCCTGATGGTAACGGCAATTCCAACCCACAGCAATTCCTCACACCGCATTGGTCGCTGGTACGTCCCTTTGCATTGCAACGCCCCGGGCAATTCCGCCCGCCCGCGCCTTTCCCGCCGGGCAGCACGGAGTTTCAGCAACAGGCCGATCAACTCATCGCCATCAGCGCCGGGCTTACCGATTTGCAGAAAGTGATCGCGGAATATTGGTGGGACGGCCCCGGAACAGTAACGCTTCCCGGCCACTGGTGCCAGGTAGCGCAATATATTTCCGGTCGTGATGAACATTGCAATCACCAGGACCTGAAAATGTTTTTTGCGCTCAGCAATGCCATGCTCGATGCCAGCATCGCCTGCTGGGAAAGCAAACGGCACTACGATGCGGTACGCCCCGTTTCCGCCCTGCGCTACTTATACAAAGGACGTACAATTAAGTCCTGGGGCGGCCCCGGCCAGGGCGCTAAGGAAATAAAAGGAGAGGAGTGGCTGCCTTACCAGCCGGCAAATGGGATCACGCCGCCCTTTGCAGAACATGTGTCGGCCCACAGCACCTTTAGCAGCGCCGCCGCTTACATACTCGCGCAATTCACCGGCAGCGATAAAATGGGCGCCACGGTGTTGTGCAGTAAAGGAAGTTCGCTCATAGAGCCCGGGCTTACACCTGCAAGAGATATCTCACTCAGCTGGCGCACTTTTTCAGAGGCGGCCGCACAGGCGGGAATGTCGCGGTTATACGGCGGCATCCATTTCGCACGCGGCAACCAGGAAGGGCAGTACCTGGGGCAGAAAGTAGCAAAGATCGTATGGGAAAAAGCCACTTATTTTTTCAACGGAACATTATGATTTTATGACAGTAATATCATTGGCTATTCAGAAAGGAGGTTCCGGCAAAACCACCACCGCTATTAATCTCGCTGCCGCTTTACAACTGGCAGGAAAGAAAGTGCTGCTCGTGGATGCCGATCCCCAGGCCAACCTCACGCAGGCGCTGGGATATGCGGACGATCCGCCGCAGCACCTGTACACCGCCCTGAAAAAGGAGATTGCGGGAGAAGAAGCGTTATTGTCGCAGGTGATCCTTACGGCGCCCTGCGGACTGATGCTCATCCCTTCATCGCTGGAACTGGCTGCAGCGGAACTGGAACTGGTAGGCATGTACGGGCGGGAACAGGTATTCAGCTGGATGCTCAGGCCCTTGCTGCCGCAGTTTGATTTCATATTAATTGACTGCCCGCCGGCTATCGGTATGCTTACCGTAAATGCACTGGTGGCCAGCGATTATGTGCTGATGCCCCTGCAGGCGGAGTTCCTGCCGCTGAAAGGCGTTCGCAGTTTTATGTATCATTTTGAAAACATAAAAAAGAAGCTGAACGCCAACCTGGAAGTACTTGGATTTGTTTTAACAAAATACGACGACCGTAAATCAATGAACCGGCAGGTGATGAAACAACTGGAAACGGACTACAACGGTAAAGTGATGGATACTTATATCCGCTC
>NZ_DATMTE010001042.1:0-7684 GCF_035564935.1 Chitinophaga sp.
TAGATCCGGAAATCTATTTTCTGCCATTCTGTCATTTTGTAATTTTTATTATCTATTTTTGCTTTCCAAAATTTTTGTCAGGATGCTTGATCTGGATACCAAAGTGCATGATGAAAGTCGCCAGGGAGAAGCTTTTGCTCCTGCAACGACTGGCACCCAAACATATACTAAAAAATTCTACATTGAGAGTTACGGATGCGCAATGAATTTCAATGATAGTGAAATTGTTGCTTCCATCCTTAGCGAAGAAGGCTATGGCCCTACCCGCAACGCGGAGGAAGCGAGCCTGATATTGCTGAATACCTGTTCTATCCGTGAAAAAGCAGAACAGACCGTACGTAAACGTCTTACCGAGTTCAAAAAAATAAAGCAGCAAACCCCGGGCATGCTGGTAGGTGTGTTAGGCTGTATGGCCGAACGCATTAAAGGCAAACTGCTGGAGGAAGAAAAACTGGTAGACCTGGTGGTGGGACCGGACGCTTACCGTAGTCTCCCTGCCCTGATCGCAGATGCGGGCACCGGTCAGAAATCAGTGAATGTATTGCTGAGCCGTGAAGAAACTTACGGGGATATTAGCCCGGTACGACTGGACAACAACGGGGTTACCTCCTTTGTATCCATTATGCGGGGGTGTAATAATATGTGTTCCTTTTGCGTGGTGCCGTTTACCCGGGGCCGGGAACGCAGCCGCGACGCCTATTCCATCGTCCGCGAAGCTGAAGAACTGTTTGCCAATGGCTACCGGGAAGTAACACTCCTGGGGCAGAACGTTGACTCCTACTACTGGACCAGCAACGACGGCAGCGAAACCATCACCTTTGCCATGCTGCTGGAAAAGGTAGCGCTCATCAATCCTTTGCTGCGCGTACGTTTCAGCACATCCCATCCGAAAGATATTACAGATGAAGTACTTTTCATCATGCAGCAGTACGATAATATCTGCAACTATATTCACCTGCCGGTGCAAAGCGGCAGTTCACGCATATTGCAGCTCATGAACCGTACGTATACCCGCGAGTGGTATATCAAAAAGGTGGAGCGTATCCGTGAACTGCTCCCCGACTGTGGCCTTTCTACCGATATAATCGCCGGTTTCTGCACGGAAACGGAAGAAGATCACCAGGAAACCCTCAGCCTGATGCGTTATGCCGGCTACGACCTGGCATATATGTACTTTTACTCCGAACGCCCCGGTACACTGGCAGAACGCCGGTACCAGGACGACGTTCCGGAAGAAGTAAAGAAAAGACGGCTGGCGGAAATAGTGGCATTGCACCGCGATTGCTCGCAGGAAAACATGAAGAAAGAAGTTGGCAAAACCTTCAGAGTATTGGTGGAAGGCACTTCCAAACGTTCCGATGAACAGCTGTTCGGACGGAATGATCAGAATAAGGTAATCGTGTTTCCAAGGGAAAACTTTAAAAAAGGCGATTATGTGATGGTGAAAGTGGAAAGCTGCACATCGGGTACTTTGATCGGGAAAGCTGTAGTTTAGTCTAAATATTAATAGTATGATAAATCCGATTATTTCCCGTCATATGGAAGAGATAAAAGATACGTGTAATAAGCATCATGTAAAATATCTCTTTCTGATTGGCTCCGCGGCAAGAAACACCATGCACTCAGGAAGTGATGTGGATTTATTATACTCCTTCAAAGAAAAAGAAATACCCGGCGATCAGTATGCTGACAATTTCTTTGACCTGAAAAACTCACTTGAAAATATCCTGAAAATCAAGGTAGACCTGGTTGCCCAGGATTATCTCAGAAACCCGTACTTCATCAACGCAATTAATAAAGATAAGACCCTGGTATATGAAGGATAGATCAATAGAAAAATATATGTATGATGTGATTGATTCGATCAATGCCATACAAATATTTACTAAAGATGCAACCGATTTCGATTCATTTGTATCTTCAAGGCTATTGACCAGTGCAATTGAAAGAGAATTACAGGTTATCGGTGAAGCTTCCGATTTTGAAAAAGGAAGCTGAAGCTATTTTAAACCATCAAACATTTGAATAACCGCTTATGGACATACAGGCTATAAAAAACAGGTTTGGCATTATTGGTAGTAGTCCTGCACTCAATTACGCATTGCAGGTGGCTGTTCAGGTAGCCAATACCGATCTCACAGTACTTATTAACGGGGAAAGCGGTGTTGGTAAAGAAGTTTTTTCTCAGATTATTCATGCCCTGAGCGCCCGCAAACATAATCCGTTCATTGCCGTGAACTGCGGCGCCATCCCTGAGGGCACCATCGACTCCGAGCTTTTCGGCCACGAAAAAGGGTCCTTTACCGGTGCGGTGGATAGCCGTAAGGGATATTTTGAAACCGTTAACGGCGGTACTATTTTCCTCGATGAAATCGGCGAAATGCCCATGGGTACACAGGCCCGGCTGCTCCGTGTACTGGAAACCGGCGAATATATCCGCGTGGGTTCCTCCAAAGTGCAGAAAACGGATGTACGGGTAGTAGCCGCTACCAACCGCGATCTGCTGGAACGCACCCAACAGGGAAAATTCCGCGAGGATCTTTACTACAGGCTCAACACCGTACCCATCCGGGTGCCTGCGCTCCGCGACCGTAAGGAAGATATCCCGTTACTGTTCAGGAAATTCTCGGTCGATTTCTCCGAAAAATATAAAACGCCCTCTATACAGCTGGATGAAGAAGCCAGGAACATCCTGGTGAACTATCCCTGGAGAGGTAATATCCGTGAACTGAAAAATATTGCGGAACAGATCTCTGTGCTGTCGTCCGACAAGCTGGTAACCGCCAGCGACCTGAAACGGTTCCTGCCGGATCAGCCGGAGGTAAACCGCCTGCCAATGCTGGCGGCGCCGCAACAAACCAGCGACTTCAACAGCGAAAGGGATATCCTTTACAAGCTGTTCTTCGATATGAAGAAAGATGTGACAGAAGTAAAGAAGATGTTCTTTGATATCCTGCAGAACCCGAATATGGCACATGCAGCGGATTATCACGCAGATAATCATGTGATGCACAACTATCCCGGTGTGGCTGAAATGAATACCCCTCCCGGCCCCGGCCTTGGACCGGCACAACAGCCCATTATCCTGTCGGATAATAAAATTGATCATCACGAAGAAGTAGAAGAAACACTGTCTATTGCCGATAAAGAGAAAGAACTCATTGTGAAAGCGCTGAAAAAACACAAAGGTAAACGCAAGGATGCCGCGCTGGACCTGGGAATTTCTGAAAGAACGCTTTACCGCAAACTCAAGGAATATAACATCGCTGAATAAACGAATTTTAATCAAGCACCACAATGATCCGCAATATCAAAGCATTTATAGCCATTGGCATGATGGCAATACTGGCAGGTTGCAGTGTAAAATACTCCGCCACGGGCGCCAGTATAGACCAGGAAGCCACTTCAGTGAACGTACGTTTTATTGAAAACAGGGCGCCCATCAATAACCCGACCCTGAGCCAGAAGCTGACCATGAAGCTGCGCGATAAGGTCACTTCGCAAACCAGCCTGACACAGGTGAATGAAACGGAGCCCCGCGCCGACTATGAGTTCAAAGCAACCATTACCGGCTACTCCTTTTCCAATGCGGCAGTAACCAATGTTGACCAGGCGGCCACTTCCAGGCTGAATGTTACGGTAAACGTTACGTTTATTAAACGTATAGGCGATAAAAAAGGCTTTACCCAATCCTTTTCCCGCTCAGCAGAGTTCCCGGCCACCCAGTTGCCCAGCAGCGTGGAAAATCGCCTGCTGGACGAAAATATCATTCCGGGTATCACAGATGATATCTTCAACAGGGCTTTTGCAAACTGGTAGTGTGTAATCATTAATTTATTACATTAGCAACCTATGACGGCAAACAGGATTATAGCACATGTGTTTCAACAACCCTCCCTTCAGTTGGTAAATGAAGCGGCAATGGAGCAACTGGTAGCGGATCATCCGTATTTTTCCGCAGCCCGCCTCCTGCTGGCAAGGAAAATTTACCAGCAAACCGGCGACCTCCATCATCCTGCTGTAAAAAAAGCGCTGCTCTATTCCGATCAGCATCACTATGCTTATCAGCTCATTACACAGGAACAGTTGCTGCAGATGGTGGAAAATCGTGTAGCTGCCGTTATCCCGGAAGATACACTGCCACAGGAAAATACGACAGTGGAAGTACCAACTGTAAGCGCTGAAGCCGGAATAGCTGCCGAAGCACCGGCCGTAATTGCTGAAGAAGTGCTTTCACAGGCTGCCGAAGCACTGGCTGCTGCTCCTGATCAGGAAGAGGAAGTACTTCCTGCAGGAGTTGAAGAATCAGCTATAGTTCATGAAGAAGAAGATACATTATCACCGGAAACAGACACTTTTACATCGGAATTTGAAACAACAGCTCCGGAAGAAGAAAATATAGCATTGGCAACAGCAACAATACCCGAATATCATACCGCAGCAACACCGGAAACTGCGGCCCCCATTGCGGTGGCCGATTTTGAACCCGGTGACGGCGGTCATACCGTGGAAACACTGCCACCACCGGTAGCAATGCCGGCAAACGGACACGATAGTGAAGCGGAGATTAAAGCCGCCGACGAAGAAGAACCAGCATCCGCCGGCCCGATCAAAATATTCCCCCTGGCAGCAACCGAAGAAGAAACAGAACTGGTATTTCAACCTTTATATACAGACGATTATTTCGCCTACAAAAGGCTTAAAAACCCGGGAGAGGCAGATGATTTAAATGAGCAAGGCGTGGCAGAAATGAAAAGCTTTACCTCCTGGTTACGGCAAATGAAAGACAACTTTGCAGGTAAAACCAATAAGGATTGGTATCACCAGCAATTGCACCGGTTATATGATGAAGATGAAGAACCGGAAGTTTCCGAAACAGTGGAAAAAATGGCAATGGACTCCATTGTTTTCAATAACGACATCGTTTCTGAAACCCTGGCGGAAATCTGGGTACGGCAGCAGCAGTATGGCAATGCGATTAAGATATATCAAAAATTAAGTTTGCTTAATCCCGACAAAAACGCTTATTTTGCGCAAAAGATATTAGACTTAAAGTCAAAAACAGATAAAAATAAACAGTAATTTCTATGTTGATAATTTTCGGTATCCTGATCATATTAGCCTGTGTGTTGCTCGGCTTCTTCGTGCTGGTCCAGAACCCAAAAGGTGGCGGACTCTCCGGCAGCTTTGGTGGTGTTGGCAATCAGGTGATTGGGGTGCGTCAGACAACTGACGTGTTGGAAAAAGGTACCTGGATCCTGGCGGTAATTATTGCCATATTGTGCCTGACCTCTCCTTTCTTTATTGGTAAAGGCACCAAAGTGCAGCAGGTAGCGCCAAGTGCGGTAGAAAAAGCCTCCGCCGGCCAGCCAATTACACCCCAGGCGCCATCTACTCCGTTACCAGGCACTCCTGCTCCGGCACCTGCGCCTGCTCCCGGTAAGTAATTAACATTATCAGCGTAATAATATTTGAAACCTCGCCGTTAAAAGCGAGGTTTTTTTTAATGGCAACCGGCGGCCTATATTGAAAAACCTGGCTGATCAACGCCGTTGCCCCTCTTGTAACTTCCAACTCTATCTATGGCGAAGAAAAGCAAACAATCCAGCGCTAAATCTGTATGGATAAGAAGGATCCTGGTCATTGCCGGCTGTTTGGCAGCAGGCGCCCTGGTATACATTTCTTACCGCGTATTTGGGCCCAATACCAAACCCTTTGGCGACAGCAAATACTTTTATGTACGCACCAACAGCACCTACTCCGCCGTACTCGACGGACTGGAAGAACAGGGTATCATCCGCAACCGCAACAGCTTTAACTGGGTGGCGGAACAACTGGACTATCCCAGCCGCGTAAAGGCAGGCCGCTATAAAATTACCCGCGGTATGAGCAACTTCGATATTGCCCGTATGCTCCGCGCCGGGAAACAATCCCCGGTAGTACTCGTTATCAATAAGCTACGTACCAAAAACGATTTCGTCCGGAAAGTGTCCAACAACCTGGAAGCAGATTCCAACGTAATGCGCTCCCTGATGAACGACCCGGTATACCTCCGCCAGTTTGGCCTGGATACCAATACCGTGATGTGCGCCATTATACCCAATACCTTTCAATTCTACTGGAATACCAGCGCTGAAGCCGTGTTCAAAAAGCTGGAAAAAGAAAGGGAAGAATTTTGGACACCGGAAAGAAAAGATAAAGCGGCAAAACTGGGCCTTTCTATGAACGAGGTAACCGTACTAGGCTCTATTGTGGAAGAAGAAACCAATAAAAATGATGAAAAACCCATCATTGCCAGCGTATATCTCAACCGCTACCGCAAAGGCATGCGCCTCCAGGCAGATCCTACGGTGAAGTTTGCCCTGCAGGATTTCGGGCTGAAAAGGATCCGTGAAAATCATACCCTCTTCGATTCTCCGTATAACACTTACCGTTATGCCGGGTTACCACCGGGACCGATTTGCACACCCTCCGAAAAAACTTTAAATGCCGTATTGAATACCCCGGAAACAGATTACCTTTATTTTTGTGCCAGGGCCGATTTCTCCGGCTACCACGCTTTTGCAGCCACCTATGCCGAACACCTGGTAAACGCAAAAAAATACCAGGCAGAACTGAATAAAAGAGGTTTCTAAATAAAACAACAAATTTGGCCTTCAAACCCGAAAACATCATCTTTCGTTCAAAACCCTACCGCCGGTTGGTGGAAAGGACGAAAACCCTGATCCCACCCGGGTTTGAAGGCATCCCGCTATACGACGTACTAAAACACTTCGGCCAGGAAACCAAAGCCCGCGGACTGGGCGACCGGGCAAGGGCTATCTCCTTTAACTTCCTCCTGGCCATTCCGCCGTTTTTCATCTTCCTGTTCACATTGGTGCCGTACATCCCGGTGCAAAACATAGAGCCTACCCTCTATGACCTGGCCGAGGATCTTACGCCCAACTATAATACCTACATGATTGTACGGGGAATGATCCACGACTTCCTCTACACACACCGCAACGGACTGCTCTCTATCGCCTTCCTGATGGGATTTTTCTATTCCTCCAATGGCGTAATGGGCATCCTCCGTTCATTCGGTAAAATAGAGGGCGCCGGGTTCCGGAAAAGAAAATGGTGGCAGAACCGGCTCATCGCCCTGCAACTCACTGCCATCCTGGTACTCCTGCTGCTCATTACCGTAGCCCTGATCATTGCCCAGGGCGCCACGCTACGCTGGCTGTTTAACATCATCGGCATCCACAGTACCTTGCTGAGGAACGTGATCGATATTGCCCGCTGGGTGCTCATCATTATGCTCTTTTATTCTGTTAACGCAGTGCTGTACCGCATTGGCGCAGCTACCACCAAACGATGGAATTTCATTACCGCCGGCGCCGCAGTAGCCACCATATGCATGATCCTCGTTACCATAGGGTTCTCCTGGTTTGTCAACAATTTCGGCAACTACAACAAGATCTATGGATCTATCGGCACCATCCTCGTGCTCATGCTCTGGATCTTCTTTAACTCCTTTATCCTCCTTGTAGGGTTTGAACTGAACGCCAGTATCAGGGCTGTCAGTGATGCAAAACAGGAGGAAAAAAAACAATCGCTGTCTGCATAATACACATTATCAACCCTTTCTCCGGCTACCTGATAAATATTTTTATCTTATTATTATTTATTATATCTTAAACGG
>NZ_DATMTE010001043.1:0-5441 GCF_035564935.1 Chitinophaga sp.
AAAAGCCCCACCACAGGGCTTTTAGACCACTCGTTTTTTTAGAGCAAACACTTACATAAGCGAATAAACCAATATTGCAGTTCTCACAACTTATTGTTACTGTCCCAATACTTGAAATCGTTTGATTTTTTCAAAGTTGGACGCACAATTTAAGAAAAAATTCAAATGTTCCAACAGAAATCTTACAATTCCGCTAACTTATTTATTCCCGCGCCAGTAAACAGTTTCAGGCGACGCTAATAGCATTTAGCAACACAACATCGAATATTTCCCCGGTTCATAACTTGAAATTCAACCCAGCAGCGGCAATTAACCTGTCCTCATCCGCCTCTGCCATATGAAACTATTATTTGCTATAACAATAAATACTTACATTAAAAAAGTTGCCACCGCAACTAATGTTTTGACTCCTACCCTCAATTTTACTCCTTTTTTTCCATTCTTACAGTCTTTACTGCGCTTATGGATTTTCCTGATAAGTTAATACTTAATATACTTACTTGCAAAGGTTTTTAAAAAAACATAACAACTAATCAAAAACCAATTATTAAATCGTAATGAGCAAACCATTTCACCACAAACTGATAATAGCTGTGGCAGGCGCACTTTGCCTGGGTATTACAGCCTATCAACCAGCCAGTGCCCAGCGGAAAAAACATAACCGCAACGCCGCGCCAACTACTCCTGCTCCTGCAAAAGACACTACCGGGAAGCCCCCCATGATCAAACCAGGACCAAAACCAGGCCCCAAACCCTTCGCTGAAGTTATTACCGATAAAGCCAAAGCGGATTCCGGCCTGTTTAATATCTACAAACAAGACGACCGCTTTTTCTTTGAAATCCCTGATTCCCTGCTGGGAAGAGATGTACTGGTAGTGAACAGGATCGCTAAATCAGCTGCCGGCTTACGCGCCATGATGATGGGTTTCAGCGGTGATATCATCGGCGAAAATGTGATCCGCTTCGAAAAAGGCCCTAACCATCGCATCTTCCTGAAAAACATCTCCTATGCCGATGTATCAAAAGATTCTACCCAGCCGATGTTCACCTCTGTGAGCAACTCCAACCTGCAGCCTATCGTGGCAGCATTTGATGTAAAAGCTACGTCTAAAAACGGGAAAGGTACTGTTATTGACCTGACTGAATACATCAGTGGCGACAACGACATCCTTTTCTTCGACGGACAGGTTAAAAACATGCTCAAAATCGGTGGCGTTCAGCCGGACAAATCCTACATCTCCGATGTAAGGTCCTACCCGATGAACACCGAAATAAAAACCGTAAAAACATATAGCAAATCCGGTGGACCCGCAGGCCCGGGTATGCCCCCTTCCCCGGGCGGTAATGCTACCGTGGAACTCAATAGCTCCATGGTATTACTCCCTGCAGTGCCCATGCAGCCCCGCTATTTTGATCCCCGCGTAGGTTATTTCACCACCAGCGTTACCGACTTTGATGCGGATCCGCAGGGAGTAAAAAAGATCCAGATGATCACCCGCTGGCGCCTGGAACCAAAGCCGGAAGACATGGAAAAGTATAAACGCGGGGAACTGGTGGAACCAGTGAAACCCATCGTGTTTTATATTGATCCTGCCACCCCGGTAAAATGGCGTAAATATCTTATCATGGGTGTGAACGACTGGCAGTCAGCTTTTGAACAGGCGGGCTTTAAAAATGCCATTATCGCTAAAATGGCGCCCACTCCCCAGGAAGATTCCACCTGGTCTATCGAAGACGCCCGGTTCTCTGCTATTGTATACAAACCGTCTGATGTACCTAATGCAAGCGGCCCCCACGTACACGATCCCCGCTCCGGCGAAATCATTGAAAGTCATATCAATTGGTACCACAACGTAATGCGTTTGCTGCGCAACTGGTATTTTGTACAGGCGTCCCCTAACGATCCGCGCGCCCGCAACATGCAGTTCAGCGATGAACTGATGGGTGAACTGATCCGCTTTGTATCTTCCCACGAAGTAGGCCATACCCTGGGCTTACGTCATAACTTCGGATCCAGTTCTACCTACCCGGTTGAAAAACTGCGTGATAAGGAATGGGTGAAAAAGAATGGTCATGCCGCTTCTATCATGGACTACGCACGTTTTAACTACGTAGCGCAACCCGGCGATGGCATCAGCGGAGCTGATCTTTATCCCCGTATTAACTACTACGATAAATGGGCCATTGAATGGGGGTATAAACTGCTGCCACAGGCCAAATCCCCGGAAGCAGAAGTACCCGTCCTCAATAAAATAACAATTGAAAAACTGAAGGATAAGAAGTTCTGGTTTGGCACTGAAATGAATCCTGATGATCCACGATCCCAGAACGAAGACCTGGGCGACAACGCAATGATTGCCAGTGGCTACGGTATAAAGAACCTCCAGTTTATTATGCCTAATCTCCTCAGCTGGACGAAGGTAGAGAACGAAGGCTATGGTAACCTGTCTGAATTGTATAAAGAAGTAGCCGGTCAGTTTGGCCGTTACATGGGCCATGTAGTCAAAAACGTGGGCGGTATTTACGAAACACCCAAAACCGTAGAACAGGCAGGCGGTGTATACGAATACGTACCAAAAGCTACCCAAAAGGAAGCAGTGGCGTTCCTGAACAAACAGTTGTTTACCACACCAAAATGGCTGATCAACCAGGATCTGCTTAGCCGGATAGGCAATGACGGTATTTCCCTGATCAATGCCGTACAGGCGCCGGTACTGGACAGGCTGATGAGCACCAGGACCATCAATAAACTGATCAGCGGGGAAGCCGCGCTGGGAGCGAAAGCTTACGACCCGGTTGAAATGCTGAACGACCTGAAAAAATCCGTCTTCTCAGAAATTTATACACACCAGTCTGTAGATGTATATCGCAGGAACCTCCAACGCAACTATGTGGATAACCTCACTGAACTGGTGACGCCTCCTTCTGCTCCGGCCAACCCGATGATGGGTGGTTTTGCACCTCCAAGTGCAGCCCGGTCAGATGCGGCAGGCATTGGCCGTGCCCAGCTGGTGGCCCTGAGAACAGAACTGCGTGCAGCCGCGGGTAGTGGCGACAGTATCACCCGCAGCCATATACAGGACCTGATCGCGCGTGTTAACAAAGCATTAGATCCTAAGTAACACTAAAGTATATACGAAAATATCGGTCCCCTTTCCTGTAACATCGGAAAGGGGACTTTCGTTTTATGTATGTTCAAAAGGCTGGTAAATTATTGAGGAAAATGCTTAATATCGTTGCATTATTAACCAAGAAGCCTCAAAAGTGAAAGATCGGACAAACAAAATTACGATATACGATATAGCACAAAAACTCAACCTGTCGGCATCTACTGTTTCACGTGCGTTGCAAAACAATCCGCTCATCAACCTGGAAACACGCGAAAAAGTACAGGCTGCCGCTACTGAAATGGGCTATGTTCCCAACTGGATTGCATCGAGCCTGCGTAAAAAAAGGTCGAATATCCTCGGGCTGATTGTTCCCCGCACTTCTATGTACTTTCAGAGTACCGCTATCAGTGGTATTCAGCATGAGGCACATAAGTACGGGTTCAGTATCGTAATTGGGCAATCGGACGAAACAGTGGCCATGGAAAAAGAGCTGGTACATACTTTCTATTCACTCCGCGTAGATGGATTACTGGCGGTAGCTTCCATGTTTACCACTAATTTTGATCACTTTAGTCCGTTTATCAAGAACAATATTCCATTGGTATTTTATGACCGTGTGCCAACCGATTTCCAGGGATATACCATCACAGGCGACGATTTCAGGGGCGGTTTCCTTGCCACCGAACACCTGATCAAACAAGGCTGCAAACGTATTGCCCACTTCTCTGGTGTTCTTACCTGTAACCTTTATCAACAAAGACTTTCAGGCTACAAAGAAGCATTGTCGCAATATGGTATTCCCTTTGATGAACAGCTGGTTTATATTCATGACCTCACAATGGACTCTGCTACTGTTGCTGCACAACAATTATTTGATGCACACAAAATGCCGGATGCGATGTTTGCTGCCAATGATAGTTCTGCAGTTGCTTTTATCCGTGAAGCGAGGAAAAGAAATATTGCCGTTCCTGAGCAGATCAAAGTAGTGGGCTATTCCAACGATCTTTCTTCCAGGATCATTTCGCCTTCTTTAACTACTATTGAACAATCGGGTTATAATATGGGGCAGAAAGCGGTGGAGACTATTGTTCAGCTGATCAATCATGAAGAAGCAGTAAAAGTGACAAAAAATTATGTGTTCCCGGTAGAGCTGATCAAACGGGAATCCAGCGGATCGTAATTCAATAATAAAAACTGATAACCTAGAACTGTATGAAATCTTCCATTTATGCAGCATTGCTATGTACTGCTGCATTTGCCGTATCCTCCTGTAACAAGCGTATCTATGTGCCTAACCAGGTGAATGTCCCGTTACTGAAAGAGAAGTATGAATTTAAAGGTAGCATCACCCCTACTAATTTGCAGGGCGCCTTTGCCATCACTGATAACATAGGTATTATGGCCAATGGCCAGTATCATTGGGGATGGGATTATGCAGATCCTACAAACAGTTATGATGACGATGGCCTGTTCAGCGATAATAACACCCGCGGAGGACTGATAGAAGGAGCTGTTGGTTTTTTTAAACCCATTGGCCCTGGTAAGAAAGCGGTTTTTGATGTGTATGCAGGCTATGGCAGCGGCCATTTCAAAACGCTGTCCGGCGATTACAAATCAGATAACGACGGTACGGGTAATATCAACCTTAACGACTATGTTATCAAAAACCGCTTCAGTAAGGTATTTATTCAACCTAGTTTCGGCCTCGCTCACCGGGTGGTGGAAGCAGCGTTCAGCAGCCGGTTTTCGTTTGTAAACTTTTACAATAGCAATATTGGCGTAAAGGCATTTGAAAACAATGAAGCGGAGCAAAACAAATTTATGCGCATTCACGATAAAACAGTAGTGTTTTACGAGCCGGCGTTTACCGTCCGTGTAGGGTTCAAGTACGTAAAATTCCAGGCGCAGCTGCTGTTTTCAACGCCATTAAACAATAATAGTTTCTATAACGATAATTATTCTTCCGATAAAAATTTCAATGAGTATTTCCAGCCTGTAAATTTCAATATGGGCGTTGCGATAGATCTGGCAAAGTGGTATAACCGGAAATAATAATTTATGAAGATGATTTTCCGGAGATGATATAATGAGAGATCACAGATGATATAAAATAAAAAAGCCTTAGTGTATGAAACACTAAGGCTTTTTCTTAATAAGTATGGCAGCTACCTACTCTCCCGCATGATAGTGCAGTACCATCGGCCATGAGGGGCTTAACTTCTCTGTTCGGAATGGGAAGAGGTGAACACCCTCGGCATAACCACCATAAGATCTTCTTTGCTTTACAGCAAACTAATAAGATAACATATCGGGAAAGTTGTATTCAAAATT
>NZ_DATMTE010001044.1:0-6108 GCF_035564935.1 Chitinophaga sp.
TTCTTTTTTCGAGGAAAGCCTGTATCCCTTCTGCATTATCGGCGGAGTTGCCGGCAATTTCCTGGCAGTAAGCTTCATATTCAAGTACTTCATCCAGGTTATCCGTCATGCCTTTGCCAAGCATTTTTTTCATGAGTGCAATGGCTTTCGTAGGTGCGGCAGCGTAATAAGCGGCTTCCGCCTGTACGGCGGCATCCAGTTCTGCTGCGGGCACCACTTTGTTTAACAGCCCCATTTTCAACGCCTCTGCCGCGCTGATCTTACTGGCTTTAGTAGCCAGTTCAAACGCCCGGTGGTAGCCCACGGTGCGGGGCAGGAAATAGGAGGAGCCGGAATCCAGCACCAGTGCAATGTTCACAAAGATCTCTATCATGGTGGCTTCTTCGCTGGCAATGATCATGTCGCAGGCCAGGGCAATGGAGCATCCTGCACCGGCGGCCACGCCATTGAGCCGGCAGATAACCGGTTTGGGCATGTTGCGGATGGCGCGTATAATGGGATTATAGCGCTTACGAAGCGATTCGCTCAGGTCGCGTTTTCCCGACTCCATAGATGCCCTGAGATCCTGTCCGCTGCTGAAAGCCTTACCGGCGCCGGTTAACACTACCACCCGTACTGCCGGATCCTTTTCTGCTTTTTTTAATGCGTCCTGCAGCTCATAGCTGAGCGGATCGTTGAACGCATTGTATACTTCAGGTCTGTTTAATGTGATGGTAGCAATACCATCCCGGATATCCAATAATAAAGCAGCCATGATAATATGATTTACAGGGTTTCTTTCAGCCAGTTAAAGAATTCACGTTGCCATACAATGGCGTTCTGCGGTTTCAGTACCCAGTGATTTTCTTCCGGGAAGTACAGCAGCTTACTTTTGATCCCTTTCAGCTGTGCCAGCTGGAACGCCTGCAGCCCCTGCTCAATTGGAACGCGGAAGTCGATACCCCCCTGGATGATCAGAATAGGCGTATTCCATTTATTGGCATATTCACTTGGGTTGAAATGCTTGTAAGCGTTGGCATTGGCAGCGTCCCAGTAGGCGCCGATGTCCCAGTTGGCAAACCACAGTTCTTCCGTAGTGCCATACCAGCTTTTCAGGTCAAATAAGCCGTCGTGTGCAATAAAGCTTTTGAAGCGGTTTTCGTGTACGCCTGCCAGCATATATACGGAATAGCCCCCGTAACTGGCGCCTACAGCGCCCAGGCGGGCTTTATCCACATAGCTTTCCTTGCTTACATCGTCAATTGCACTCAGGTAATCTTTGATGGGTTGTCCGCCCCAGTCCTTACTGATGGAGGCATTCCACTCTACGCCATGTCCCGGCATGCCTCTCCTGTTGGGCGCCACTACAATGTAGCCCTGGGAAGCCATCAGCTGGAAGTTCCAGCGGTAAGAGTAAAACTGCGATACGGCAGATTGAGGGCCGCCCTGGCAATACAACAGGGTAGGATATTTTTTAGCGGGATCAAAATCCGGCGGGAAAATCACCCAGGTAAGCATATCCTTGCCATCGGTGGTTTTTACCCAGCGTTTTTCAATTTTGCACATGCTTATTTTATCGTAAGCAGCCTTGTTTACGCTGGTAAGCGGGGTAACGGCGCCTTTCTGCAGGTCAACGGTGAACAGTTCCGCTGCATGGTTCATATCTGTGCGGGATACTACCAGTGTGTTACCGGATTGGCCCAGCACATCATTGATATCAAAATCGCCGGTGGTAACCTGGCGTATATGCTTTTCCGTTGTTTGTGCAATATTTTTCTGCAAGGTGATTTCCAGCAATTGTTCGGTGCCTTTAATCACGGCGAGGAAGTATATTTTTTTCCCGTCGTTGCTGAAGCGGGAGGAAGCGGCAGTACCATCCCATCCTTTGGTAAGGTTGGTGATAACGCCGGTGGCGCGGTCCATGATGATCACATCATTTTTGTCCGATTCGTAGCCGTCGCGGGCCATGCTTAACCAGGTAAGGTATTTGCCGTCGTAGCTGAAAGCTGGCGCCACATCATAGCCCATCATTCCTTCAGAAAGGTTGCGGGTGGTTTTAGTAGCGAGGTTATATTCGTAGATATCAGTATTGGTGCTAATGGCGTAATCTTTCCCGAACTTCTTCTTACAAACATAGATCACGCTTTTACCATCATGGCTCCAGATCATATCTTCAGGGCCACCGGAAGGCATTTGCGGGCAGTCATACGGTTCTTCGGCCATAATGTCTATGGGGGCGCCTACTTCGCCATTGTTGTAGGTAGCATAAAAAACATGCGAAAAACTGCCATCTTCCCAGGTATCCCAGTGGCGGTAGTTCAGGTTATCATAGATCTGCACGTTGGATTTCGGAAGATCCGCGTAATGATCGCTGCCGGAGATCTTCTTTATTTTCACTTCTTTCGAAAACAAAATATGCTTCCCGTCGGGAGAAATGCGGATATTTTGCATACCGCCTTCCACGTTGGTTTTCTGCACCGGATCAGAGCCATCAGCATTCATTTCATACCACTGCCCTTTCAGGGAAAACCCGATCTTGTTGCCGGGTAATATGGCTACGTCCCCTTCTGCGCCTGGTGTTTGTGTAAGCTGCTTTGGTGTGCCGCCCGCCAGTGGAATAGCGTAGAGGTTCTTCTCGCTTTTGTTTTCCGTCATATTGACCTGGGATACGCCGTAGATAGCGGTTTTACCGTCAGCGCTCAACGCCTCCCCGCTCACCCGTCCAAGTTGCCATAGCAATTCGGGTGTCATCTTATCCTGGGCTACTGCCATAGTTGATATTAATAGTCCTGTCAGTAAAAAAGGTTTAAACATGATATCGAAAGGTTGTTTTGGATCGGGTAAATGTAGGAAGAAATGGCTTAGCGATTAAATTCTCTGTAAATTTGCTCCAAATTCTGAAATAACTTGATTGAGAAAAAACAGGTAGTACAAAAAGAGGAAAGGGCCGTTATAGTAGGCGTTATCACTAAAGACCAGACAGAGCGCCAGGTAAATGAGTTCCTGGATGAGCTGGTGTTCCTGGCCGAAACCGCAGGTGCTGCTACTGTTAAGCGCTTTACCCAGCGGCTGGCACACCCGGACAGGGCTACTTTTGTAGGAAAAGGCAAGCTGGAAGAGATCCAGCAGTTTATTGCAGGCAGGGATGTATCACTCGTTATATTTGATGATGAGCTGACCGGCTCTCAGATCGCTAATATTGAAAAGGTACTCAGGGTTAAAGTTATAGACCGCAGTGACCTGATCCTGGACATTTTTGCGCGGCGCGCACGCACCGCCCAGGCAAGGGTTCAGGTAGAACTTGCCCAATACCAGTACATCCTGCCACGACTGCGCGGTATGTGGAGCCACCTGGAAAGACAGGGAGGTGGTATTGGCAGCAGGGGCCCGGGTGAAACGGAAATTGAAACAGACCGCCGTATCGTAAAAGATAAAATAGCGCTCCTGCGCAAACGGCTGGAGGATATAGACCGGCAATCGCTTACCCAGCGTAAGGAACGCGGCGAGTTTATCCGTGTGGCGCTGGTAGGTTATACCAACGTGGGTAAAAGTACGCTCATGAACCTGCTCAGCAAAAGTGAGGTGTTCGCGGAAAACAAGCTGTTTGCCACATTGGATACCACCACCCGCAAAGTGGTATTTGATCAAACCCCTTTCCTGCTCAGCGATACCGTAGGATTTATCCGTAAGCTTCCCCATCACCTGGTGGAAAGCTTCAAATCCACGCTGGATGAAGTGCGGGAAAGCGATATCCTGATCCATGTAGTAGATGTTTCCCACCCGCAATACGAAGAGCAGATTGAAGTGGTAAACCGCACGCTGCAGGAACTGAAAGCGTTTGAGAAACCCACTATCATGATCTTTAACAAGATGGACCTTTACGAGGCCAACACCTTTGATAAATGGCTGGAGCCGGAAGTTAAACAAGACATCCTGGATAACCTGAAACAGCAATGGGAAACAAAAACACAGGGAAACTGTGTATTCATTTCCGCGCTGGAAAGAAGGAACATCGAAGAATTACGTAAAACGATCCTGGACAAGGTAACCCAATTGTACAGGGACCGCTTCCCCTACAAAACAGAATTCTTCTACTAATGGCGAAAGAATATTCCTGGTATAAACTGGAAGAAGGCCGTTTACCTTTTGCGGAGAAGGAGATCAGCGTACTGGAGGTAAATGGAAAAAAGATCTGCTGTACCCTGCACCAGGGGCAGCTTTTCGCTTTTGCATATAAATGCCCCCATGCCGGAGGGATTATGGCCGATGGAGTGATTGATGCCACCGGCAACATTGTGTGCCCGGTGCACCGTTATAAGTTCAGCCTTAAGAATGGCTATAACAGCAGCGGTGAAGGATATTACCTGAAAACATATCCTATAGAGCAGCGTGAAGACGGGCCATGGCTGGGCATGGAGAAAAGCGGCTGGTTCTGGTAAAGCAGTTATCTTTTTGTTAAGTGTGACGGTCATATTTGAAGTAACCGGTATATGCCTGTAACTTTTCGTAATGCTGACTACAACTGTTACACGCTCATTTGTTCTATCTGAGAAACAGGTATGGCTGCTTATCATCGCCATGCTGGTACTATTACAATTCAGTGCCCTGTTTGTACCGATCCTGGAACCCGATGGCGCGCTCTATGCCGGTATCGCCAAAACAATGGTGATTAAACACGACTACTGGAATCTTTACGCCGATGGCCGCGATTGGCTGGATAAACCCCACTTCCCTTTCTGGATGGCTGCGATCAGCTTCCAGCTTTTTGGTATCCATACCTGGTCGTATAAATTGCCTGCTATTCTTTTTTTGCTGATGGGCGCCTGGTATACCTACCGCTTTGCCCTTCATTTGTATGATGAAAAAGTGGCCCGCTGGGCAGTGTGCATCCTGCTTACCGCCGAACACCTGGTAATTTCCAATAATGATGTACGGGCAGAACCTTATCTCACCGGGCTGATCATCGCAGCGGTATATCATTTTTATCGCCGTAGCGTTTTGCTTGGCGCCCTTTTTACTGCCTTTGCCATCATGACGAAGGGAATGTTTGCGCTGGTGCCTGTTTGTGCCGCTATTGGCGGTCATTTGTTGTTTATGCGCAATTGGAAGGAGCTGTTCCACTGGCGCTGGGCCATAGCAGCCATATTAACCGCTCTTTTTATTACCCCGGAACTGTATGCCCTGTACCGGCAGTTTGATCAGCACCCGGAGAAAATTGTATTCGGCGCCACCGGCGTTTCGGGTCTCCGCTTTTTCTTCTGGGACAGCCAGTTTGGCCGCTTTATGAACACCGGGCCTATCAAGGGTTCCGGCGATCCGTTCTTCTTCTTCCATACCCTTCTCTGGGCTTTCCTCCCCTGGTCGGTAATGCTGTACGCTGCTGTGATCATCTTTATAAAAAAATGGAAACAGCAAAAGGAATATTACTGCATTTGTGCGGCCCTGGCCACTTTTGTACTGTTTTCGCTTTCCCGCTTCCAGCTTCCCCATTACCTGAATATCATCTTTCCTTTTTTTGCAATCCTTACCGCACAGTATATTCTATCACTGCAAACGGAAAAAGGGCTGAAATTTTTCCGGGTTACCCAATATACCATCATCATATTGGTGGCTGTTGCCGGCGTGGTGATCGATCTGTTATACAAACCGGCCATGCATTACGCCTGGCTGCTGCTGGCTGGCGCCCTGCTCCTGCTCTACCTGTTGCTGCACTACTGGCTGGATAAATCTACCCGGCAAGCCGTATTTTACCGGACCATTTCCATCAGTATTTTGCTGAACCTGTACCTGAACACTATTTTATACCCCGATATGATGCAATACCAGAGCGGAAGTACCGCCGCCGCTTATGCGAATACCTATCTGCCCGGCAAAAGTATAGGGCTGTACCAGGCCAATTCCTACGCATTCGACTTTTATTTACAGGCGCCGGTACTACGCCCGGATTCCGCTTCGGGGCTCATTTTTACAACTCCCGATGCGGTAGCTTCCCTGCAACAGCAGGGATATACCTGCACCGTTATCAGGTCGTTTCCCCATTTTTATGTGAGCAAACTGGATCTGCCTTTTGTCCGGAAGGCAACGCGGGCGGGTGCATTGGGAGAAAGGCAACTGGTAGAGGTGAAAAAA
>NZ_DATMTE010001045.1:0-1654 GCF_035564935.1 Chitinophaga sp.
AAGATATTCCGCTTGGTTCGGCAGAAGCAACGGTTCGTATCCAGCTGGTGGATCTACAGCTCGTGCCTACAGCCTTGTTGCCTGCGCCTTATCCCGTCTTTCTTGAACGGTTTTTTAAACCGGCTGTTCCTGCTGAGTTTGACAGCATGGATATCGAAAAGCTGATCGTATCGGGACAGCAGATGGAGGGGCAATCTTTATCCATTGGGGCTGTATGGCTGGAGTAGCCGGACAATAAACTGCAGCGGTCGTACAACCTGGCGGGCAATGGGGCCAACGATCTGGTTGGAGTAGCCTGGCTGGACTATTTGTAGCCGCAGGCAGCGCCATCATAAGGGGAATAACGTGAAATAGAAACAATTATAAACGAATATAAATCTAAGTAAAATGAAGGGTTTTGCATTTAAAACAAGTTTATTGGGCTTGTCATTGCTATCCTGTCTTGGGGAAACGCAGCTACAAGCAGCAACGGGTGCAGAAAGCAGGTGGATAGGGTTGATGCAACAACAGGATATCCGCGGTGTGGTGCGTAACGAGCAAGGACAAGGGATGGCGGGCGTGACGGTTTTGGTGGCTGGAACTACGGTGGGTACCTCCACGGCAAGTGACGGTTCGTACCGCATTGCTTTACCTAAAGGGAAATCGCAGCTGCTATTTTCCATGGTGGGCTATAGCAGCCAGACCTTGACAGTGGCGGGTACGACGCTGAACGTTAACATGCTGCCGGCCGGAAATGTTTTGGAAGAACTGGTGGTGGTGGGCTACGGCAGTACAACTAAAAAGGACCTGACAGGTGCGGTCAATACCGTCGGGAGTAAGGATTTTAATGGCGGACTGGTGGGCTCTCCCGAGCAGCTGATCAATGGTAAAACGGCTGGCGTGCAGGTGATGTCCAACAGTGGTTCGCCTTCTTCTGGCAGTACCATACGGATCCGCGGTGGTGCTTCATTAAGCGCTAGCAATGATCCATTGATCGTGTTGGACGGGGTCCCCTTGGAGACGGGTGGAATTAGTGGCAACAGCGGCAATTTTCTGAGTTTGATCAACCCCAATGATATCGAAAGCATGACGGTGCTCAAAGATGCATCTTCTACAGCGATCTATGGATCGCGTGCCTCAAACGGTGTTTTGTTGATCACGACAAAAAAAGGAAAGGGCGATGCACTCCGGCTGTCTTTTTCGTCTATTGTATCCATGCAGCAGGCCCAGGGCGTAGCGGATATGATGTCGCGCAATGAGTTTGCCGAGCTGATCAATAGCAAGGGAACAGCGGCACAGAAGGCTTTACTGGGCAATAGTTCGACCGATTGGTTGTCTGAGGTATTTCAGCAGGCCATGGGTACGGATAATAACCTGAGTTTACAGGGAAAGATGGGGAAGGTCCTGCCTTTTCGTGCCTCGGTGGGGTATTATAACCAGCAGGGTACCTTGCGGACGGACAAAACGGAACGGATGACCGGCGCATTGGTTGTTAACCCTACATTTTTCAATAAACACTTGACCGTAAACCTGAATGTTAAAGCTGCACGGAACAACAACAGTTTTGCCAATACCGACGCCATATGGTCTGCTGTGGCTTTTAATCCCACACAACCGATCTACTCGGGAGTGGATGCTTATGGGGGCTATTATGAGAGCCTGGATAATGCTGGAC
>NZ_DATMTE010001046.1:0-2124 GCF_035564935.1 Chitinophaga sp.
GTTTTCTCATTGAGTAAGCGGCGAATAATTTTCCCGTAATGAATGAGCTGGCTCGCCGAAAAATCACTGATGTCCCTAAAATTTTTCTGAGGGTCAACGATGGCGTAGAAATTTCCGCCATAGGCAACGTCGACAATAATCTCTCCCAAATCCGGGCATACGACGCTAAGCGCTTCTTTGTAAAGAAAAGACTTGACATTTGTGAGTTTCACGGTTTTAACCTTTGGCCCATCTTGTACATAATCAATCAGAATCAAGCCTGCGGGTGTCTCCAGACGGAGCTTTCCAGGTACTTTAGGTCTTACCAGCCCCTCTTCGATGGCAATGGTCACCGTACCGATCGTCCCGTGGCCACACATCGGAAGACATCCACTCGTCTCAATATAAAGTACGCCGGTATCGTTGTTGGGGTCTATAGGCGGATAAAGCATACTCCCGCTCATCATATCATGTCCACGCGGCTCAAACATCAATCCTTTACGAATCCAGTCATATTCTTTTATAAAATGTAGCCGGCGTTCCATCATCGAATGCCCTTGCAGCACCGGTGCTCCTCCTGCGACCAACCTCACCGGACATCCACAGGTGTGGGAGTCGATACAAAAAAATGTTTTCTTCATCAGTTGCTATACAAAAATGTCTTAAATACTTGCTTTTGTCGCACTACCATTTACGATACGTACGATGCCCAATGCATTTTCATTTTTCAACTCCACTGGCAGGAATTCATCAGGCCAATTCTGAAAAGCTAAGGGGCGTACAAAACGCTTCACCGCATCCGGTCCGACAGAGGTAAATCGCGGATCCGTACAGGAAGGAAAAGGGCCGCCATGCTGCATGGCATAGACCACCTCTACCCCGGTTGGCATACCGTTAAACAGCAGCCGTCCCGCTTTATCTTTCACCACATTGAAAATCTCCTGATGTACCCGCACATCTTCGTTTGTCGCTGCAATGGTAATGGTTAGCTGTCCTTTGAGCTGCCGCGCAATTGCCAGTACTTCCTCCGCATTTTCAGCTTCCACCAGGACAGCAAAAGGGCCAAATACTTCTTCGCTCAATACCTGGTTTTTTAAAAAATTGTATGCTGAGGTACTGATGATTCTGGGACGGCCCTGCCCTTGAACGGCTTCGACACTTGATTCTGCGAGCATGGTTACCTCAGCCTGTCCGCTTAAAGTCGCTTTATTTTTTTCAAAATGCGCATAGATGCCCGTGTTTAGCATTGTAGCCGGTGCAGTAGCAAGGATGGCCGATGCCAGCGCTTTTTTGAAACGCTCCAGACCATCGCCTTTTACCGCTATAAATACCCCGGGATTGGTACAGAACTGTCCTACACCCAAGGTCAACGAAGCCGCATATTCCTTGGCCAGTGCTTCAGCGCGATCCTCTAACAGCTGTGAAAAGGCAAACACCGGATTTACACTCCCCATCTCGGCAAACACCGGGATCGGTTCTTCGCGCTGATTAGCAATATCAAACAAGGCTTTTCCCCCCCAGTATGATCCGGTAAATCCGACCGCTTTAACTCTTGGGTGAGCAGTCAGATAGGCCCCTATCTTCGTATCTGTTCCTATGACATTATCCCCTAGAATATGCATAAACACCCCTTCCGGCCAGCCATAATCTTTGATAACCGCGGTGATCGCATCAGCCATCAAAGTCGACGTTCGGGTATGCCCGGAATGTCCTTTAACAATCACCGGACATCCTGCGCCGATCGCACTTGCCGTATCACCGCCAGCCGTTGAAAAGGCAAATGGGAAATTACTCGCTCCAAATACCACTACTGGCCCTATCCCCAAATTAAACTTCCGAATATCACTTTTACCTGTTTCACTAATTGGCAAATCAATGCGGGCTTCGGTATAGATACCTAACGCTACCGCATTGGCATAACTGCGCCACTGCCCTACCGTACGCGCTTTCTCTCCTGTGAGCCGGGCTAAAGGAAGTGCCGTCTCCGCATGGGCAGTGTCCAACAATTCAGGGCCTAATCCCTCAATTTTATCAGCAACAGCATGCATAAAAGCAGCACGCACAGCAATCGTGGTAGATTTCAAAAATTGAAATGCCTCGACCGCCATGCAAACCCGGTCATCTAAAAATTCTTGTGGTTGATTC
>NZ_DATMTE010001047.1:0-10300 GCF_035564935.1 Chitinophaga sp.
GTTATTTATTTCGCATGACGTTTTGCAAATTCCGCTTTTGCTTCTTCGAGATATTTTACGAAGGCATCCACGTCTTCTTTTGGATCATAACCATAGCCCTTTTTCGCCAGCGGCTTACCTTCCAGGTCTACCGGGATGTAATAAGGCTGTGAGTTACGGTTGAAGTTTGTTATCTCTATATCCTGGTTTCGCTGACCTACGTTATTCACCTTTTCACCGGTTGTTTTAGACACATACTTCTCTTCATCCGGCAGGGAGGTTTTCTCATCTGTATACAGGGAAGCCACCACAAAGTCGTTGCGCAGTATTTTCATTACCGCAGGGGCGGACAATACTGATTTCTCAAACTTACGGCAGTTTACACAAGTGTGGCCGGTAAAGTCGAGCATCAATGGTTTATTGGCCACCTTAGCAGCTTCCAGCGCCTCTTCATAGTTGAAGAACAGGTTTTCCACACCGGGGATTTCCGAATGCAGGATGTCTACCAGTTTCTTTGGTTTTACCAGGTTTATATTGCTGCTGCTACCAGCACCGCTTCCTGCGCCACTTTCCAGGGATGCTTGTATATCAACCAGTGATTTATTAAGATTAAAATCCTGTGAGCCTTCATGCGGCAGGAATCCGCTGATCCCTTTCAGCGGTGCGCCCCACATACCGGGCACCATGTAAATGGTGAAGGTGAAAGTGGCAATAGCAAAACAGAGACGGGTAACCGTGAGGAAAGGCACATCACTGTCATGGCTCAGCTTCAGCTTTCCTACCAGGTACAGCGTGAGCAGCGCAAAAATGGCAATCCACAGTGCAAGGAATATTTCCCTGTCCAACAGGTTCCAGTGATAGGCCATATCCACATTTGAAAAGAATTTCAGTGCCAGCGCCAGTTCCAGGAAACCAAGCGTTACTTTCACGGCATTCAGCCAGCCGCCGGATTTACCGATCTTATTCAGCAAACTCGGGAATAGGGCAAATAATGAAAATGGTATAGCCAGTGCCAATGAGAAACCAAACATTCCTACCAGCGGTCCGGAGTTCCCTCCTTTTGCAGCCAGCACCAGCAGGTTCCCTAAAATAGGACCGGTGCAGGAGAAGGACACAATGGCCAGGGTGAGCGCCATGAAGAAAATACCTAACATGCTGCCCATACCGGCTTTGGAGTCCGACACGTTGGCCCAGGAACTGGGCAGGCTGATTTCAAAAGCCCCCAGGAACGAGAATCCAAACAACAGGAAGATCACAAAAAAGAGCATATTGGCAATACCATTGCTGGCCAGTGAGTTCAGCGCACTTGCCCCGAATATTTTGGTGATCAGGAAGCCCAGCAAAGTATAAATGACAATAATGGACAGGGAATACGTAAATGCGTTCTTAATACCCTGCGCCCTGGTTTCACTGCGCTTGGTGAAAAAGCTCACCGTGATGGGTATCATGGAGAATACACAAGGCGTGATCAGTGCAATAAATCCGCCGCCAAAACTGGCAAGGAAGATCCACCACAAAGATTTATTGGAAGCGTCATCATCTGCCACGTCATCGCCGGCGGCGGATGCGCCTGTGGTATCTGCAGCTGCCTTGGCAGTGGCCGGCGCTTCTACGGGTACACTGAAAGTAGTTTCTTCCGGTACCGCATCTTCTCCTTTCAACACCATATAGGTAATGGCGCCGGAAAGTTTTGAAACAGGGCCGGTAGCTTTTACTTCTGCTACCAGTTCCACTTCGTTCTCAAAATATTTGATTTCGAGATTATCGAATAATGGTTCTTTACGGTTCTCCAGTTTGCCATTTTCCGTGATGCCGGTAATGGTGGCTTTAATACTGCTGTCCAGCGCTACCCTTGTATTTGGATCATCGTTTCCCATGGTGGTGGAAAACAGGAGCCAACCTTTATCTATGGTGCCCTTCAGATGCAGCGCATATTCCTGGTCATTTTTCTTTTCCGCAGAAAACTGCCATTTAACAGGCTTCGGGTCTGCGTCCTGCGCGTTTGCACGGAATGCAAACAGGGCAAAGACAGGTATCAGAAATGAAAGCAAATGCTTCATATAGTCAATAGGCTTTAAATAATATAAATCTGAGAAAACAAGAAACGAGTTCCTTTTGAGGAACTCGTTTTGCGAGTATTGTTACCGGTTACCGGATTCAATTTATTTTCCTCCAACACTTACCGCAAATTCTATTTCTTTCGGAGGCAAACACTGATGATCGTCGCACACCATAAATTCCACTGTACCTTTTACTTTGGTAGCGGCTTTACCTTTTACGGTTACTTTTTGTACGAAATCGACAGTGCTTTCGTAGAATTTCAGTTCTGAGTTAAAGTTTTTGTCGAACGACTTATGCAATTTGCCTACTTCTTCCACTTTTCCTACAGAAGCGGCCAGTGGATTTTTGGCGAACTTAAACGAGGTAGGTACCGGGCCTTCTCCTGCTTCCTGTGCATACAAATGCCAGCCGGCATCGATAGTGGCGGTTGCGTGTACTTCGTAGGTAGTGGCATTCACCTTCTTTGCTGTAAAGCTCCATTTTACCGGGTTCTCTATCTGCGCGCTTGCCAGGATAGGCAGGGCAAATAAAACCAGTGCTGTTAATAATTTTTTCATGCTTTTCTTTTTAATTGGTTGGTTGATTTGATCTATCTAGTTATTATTAATAAGACTTTGTAAAATCAGCTGTCCGTCTGTATTTCCCAGGGCGAGGCTGGTAGCTCTTTCCGGGTGGGGCATCATACCAAAAACATTTCTTGCTTTGTTACAGATGCCCGCTATGTTACGGATGGCGCCGTTATGATTAGCAGTTTCAATAATGTTGCCAAACTCATCGCAGTAGCGGAATAACACCTGGTTGTTTTTAAACAGCTCATCCAGGGTGGCGTCGTCTGCATAGTAACGGCCTTCTCCGTGTGCAATGGGGATCATTAATGGCCTGCCTGCAACATCTTTGGTAAGGGATGCAGTGGTATTTTCGCTTTTCAGGTATATATTTTTGCAGATGAACTGCTGGTGCTGGTTCTGTAATAATACACCTGGCAGCAAACCGGCTTCGCATAACACCTGGAAACCGTTACAAACACCAATTACACGGCCACCTTTGTTGGCAAATTCAATCACACTCTGCATCATAGGGCTGAACTTTGCAATAGCGCCGCAACGCAGGTAGTCGCCAAAGGAAAAACCGCCGGGTAATACAATGCAATCTTCTGTACTGAATGCGCTCAGGTCTTTATCCTTATGCCACAGTTCTATAACTTCCTGTCCCAGGTCGTTACGCAGGGAATCAATCATATCATGATCACAATTAGAACCGGGAAAGGTGACAACGCCAAATTTCATCTGAAAATGTTTTGTGTTTATGTGTAAATAATGCTTTTAAAAAACGTTTTCCCCACATTTTTGCCACCATTTTTACGAATGACAAAACTAATGGGAAAGGACAAAATTACTTCGCCGTTCGCAATTTTCCATTGCCGTTTGTCCTGATTTAACAAAATACTGGTAATCAGGCCCTTAAAATGAGGAAATTAACTAAAGTATTGCATAACGATCACATATGCCAGTAAAATGAAGTGAATAATATTGGCAAATGTGTCGTTGGTGACCGACCAGAATACGTTGCCGGCAAACATGGAGACCGGCAAAACTGCCAGGACCCAGTACGCTGCCGAAAAGTGAATATTAAAGAAGGGTACCGTGATGGCTACCAGTACATATATGATCAATGCGGCCCATATTTTCCGGCCCTGTATCAGCATTTTCTTAAGCGGACGCTGCAACAACAACCACCCGATCACGAAAAAGAGCACACATGCGATCATAGCGCCCCATACCTTATAATCACTGATCATAGGCAGGGAGGCTCCCATGTTCGGGATCTTGCGGAGCAGGGTCATCTGGTTGGTAAGAAAAAGATAGGTGCCCATCAGGTACAGTGGGCAGATCAGCCCCAGCACGGCAATAATCCACTCCGCCAGCCGGAAAGCACGCATAATGAGCATACTGGCCAGCAACAGGAAACAGAATATAACCGACGGGAAGTAAAAAAGCCCGCTTACTCCCAGGGCAAAGCCGATATTAAATACCACATCCCGCGCGGAAGTACGTGTATACAACTCCGTTATACTGGTAAATACCCATAGCATAATCAGGTTTACGATCAGTGCCGGCGAAAATACATTCCAGCTTTGCAGCATGGATGTAAACAGCAGGTAGCACATGGCCGGCAGGTAAGTAGGCTTTGGAAATAACCGGTGATGATTAATGATACGGGTAAAGAGCAGCGACTGTAAAAACAGCAGCAATATTGCCAGCGATGTAAATACCAGCGGGCTACCGCCGGTAAAGGTGGCCATCCATTTCACCAGGAGGTGATACAAAAGTCCTTCTGATCCGTCTGCCATGTAGGTGGATGGATGGATCAGATAGTAAAACTTAACAACCAGTGTGTATATTAACAACAGCAATACCGTTAACGGATTGCCTGAACGGAAAAATTTTATCACAGTGCAAAGGTGTGATTAAAAGTCAATTTTAGCAAAGCAAATATAATTCCTGTAAATGCATGGTATCACCACAGTACGGGCGCTGATTTGTTTGCCGTACCGGGGCATCCAGGTGAAACCCTTATCCAGGTTACGCAGCGTGGGCATGCGATTCACTTTACCTCCGGGGGCCAGGCTAACATCTGTTAACATATAACTTCTCCTGTCCAGTTCATTATACAGAAAACGTAATTCGCTGCCCACGTTTACCATCAGGTAAGACAGGTACAGGTCTGCATTATCATCAAACTGGCTTTTATGTACAAAGTTGTTCCACTGCATGTTACCCTCATCATCAAAGGAAAGCACGGCTACATTGTCGTAATGATAGCGTAATCCCTGTGAATTGTTCCAGTAATAAGGGTTGTAATACATGGAAGAATAGGGTGAGTAATAGTAAGGGGCATACATGCCGCCATAAGGACTGCCATACATATAATTCCAGCGGTTCCATGGCTGGTAGCGGGAAGAGGTGGAAAACGATTCTGCTGTGAGCAGGAATCCGCCGTTGCTGGTGTTAATGATCTTACGGATGAAGTAATCATTAAAAGCGGCATTGGTACTGGATTCGCCCCGGGCATTTACTTTCAGATCGTCGGGGAATACCTGCGATTTCTCATATACGGCTTTATAGTTGGCATAGTCGTATTTATACAGGTAAAGCCCTTCCACGTTGCCCCTCTTCTGTTTATAGTAAAAAGCGGTGACAAGCGCCGTTTGCTTACTGTTATCCAGCTTCATTTTCACTTCATCCAGCAACTGTGCCTTGAGCGCCATCGGGGAAACCTCAAAGCTGTCTACCAGCGGGCGTTTCACTACCATACTTCCACTGATCACATAGTCGCGGTTGGAGGTGCGTTCCAGTTTATTAAAGATCAGGTCGCCGGTGTTGGTGAGGTTAAAGTTGCTGAGGAACTGTCTTTTCTGCATGGGCATAGACAGGCGGCTGTTGTTCACCAGGCTCATGGCACTATCGTACAGGAAAGTATAGAAAATATTGTTATTCTCGTTATCCTGGTTGATCTTATACACCATAATACGGCTCTTGTCTTCCGATACTTCCACAGAATACACCTTGTTCTCTTTGGAATACATACCAATGCGGGTAGAATCGATCAGGAGGGGCGCATCTGCAAACCTTGCATCCGGCGACATGGTAGCGCAGAAACTATACACGGCATCTTTACGCTGGAACTGGTAAATCATCAGCACTCTGTCGGGATAGGCCACAAAGTCCATGCTGATCACTTTACGTGGCAGGAAGTCCAGTTTCACCCTTTCTTTCAGTTGCATCGCATTATCATAAACAGACACCACATAGTCGCCGCGGTCTGTTTTATACACTAGTATATTGCCTGCTACCTTACCAATGATCTCAAATTCGGTGCTTTTATAGTCATCCTTCTCCGGTTCAGAATAGGTTATCTTCTGTGCCATTGCTGCTGTGCCGGCGAAAAGCAGCAGCAATAATAATTGTAGGCGGTATAGCGTATGCATGCGGTAATATAGATTTCAGATTATTTTTATGATAATGCAGATGGCTCGTTTGTTGATGCCATTTTCAAACTTACATTAAAATTCAGAAATTAACTTGTCTATTTAAAGCCAGTAAGTCCTGCTTTTACATAAATTCCAAAAGGCCCGATTTATTGTGTATTTTTATTAAATTATTTTTTAAAAGCAGCTATTATTGAATGGATACCGTTATTATAACCGGTGGCACAGGACTTATAGGGACGGCATTAACCCGGCTGCTGCTGGAGCGCGGCTATAAAGTGATTATCCTCACCCGGCGCCCTGATAAACGCAGCAACGGAAATGTAACATACGCCCATTGGAATGTAGAAACACAAACTGTAGATAAGGAAGCCATTCAACAGGCAGATTATATAGTACACCTGGCAGGCGCCAATGTGGGCGGGAAACGCTGGACGGCGGCGCGTAAACAGGAAATTATTGACAGCCGGACCCAAAGCAGTGAACTGATCTTTACCGCGCTCAAAAACTTCCCCAACAAGGTAAAGAAGGTGATCAGCGCATCGGCAACCGGGTTCTATGGCGAGTATTCAGATCATACCTTCACAGAAACAGATCCCCCGGCTACGGATTACCTGGCTACTACCACCCATGCCTGGGAGCAAAGTATTTCCAAAGTGACCGGTCTTGATAAAAAGCTGGTGATTTTCCGGACAGGCATTGTGCTCAGCAAGGATGGCGGCGCCTTAAAGGAATTTTACAAACCGCTGCGCTTTGGATTTGCCACCATACTCGGATCCGGCGAACAGTTTGTTCCATGGATACATATCCATGATATTGTACGGCTGTACTTCAACGCCATTGTAAACGACCGGCTGGAAGGGATTTACAATGCAGTAGCCCCCAACCCCGTTACCAACCGGGAACTGATCATCAGTATGGCCCGGATGGCAAAAGGCAAAAGCTTTATGACCACCTATGTACCTTCTTTTGCCCTTAAACTGGCATTGGGGGAAATGAGTGTGGAAGTGCTGAAAAGTGTAAAGGCTTCTGCCGACAAAATACAACGGACCGGTTTCCAGTATTCTTATCCTACCATCAACGAGGCGATGGAGCAGCTGTTTAGCCGGTAACGGTTTTTTCCATAGCAGCCGCTTTCAGTAAGCACTCTTCCCATTCCTTTTCGGGATCGCTGTAAAAAGTGATAGCAGAGCCGGTCTGGAAAGAGAGGTAACGGTTATCTGCATTATACAGCATACTGCGGATCACCACGTTGAAGTCGAAATCGCCTGCCGGCGTAATATATCCTATGGCTCCCGAATAAAGCCCACGGCGGGTTTGCTCATACTGTTCAATCAACTGCATCACCCTGATTTTTGGCGCCCCCGTCATAGAGCCCATTGGGAAAGCATTACGCAATACTTCTGTGAAAGGCGTTCCGGGCGATAGCTGTGCAGAAACGGTAGAAATCATGTGATGCACCTGCGCAAAAGAATAGATGCCAAAGAGTTCCGTTACTTCCACTGTTCCCTGCATGGCTGTGCGCGACAGATCATTGCGTACAAGATCTACCACCATTACATTTTCCGCGCGCTCTTTTGCACTGTTCAACAGGCCCTGTTGCAGCTGCTGGTCTTTAACTGGATCCGGATCTTTCCTGCTGGTACCTTTAATAGGCTGGGAGATAACGGTATTCCCCTCTTTCCGGATAAACCGTTCTGGGCTGGAACAAGCCAGGTAACATTCACGCAGGCGGTAATAAGCAGCGAAAGGGGACGGCGATAAGTTATTCAGGCGGGTGAATAAAGCCGGGGGATGTATACTTATATTCTCCGCGAAGTTTTCGCGACAGAAATTTACTTCGTAGCAGTCGCCCTGCAGGATATGCTGCTGCAGGTTTTTCACTGCAGCAATATAGCGTTGATGATCCAGGCGGCTTTGCAGTGGCTGCGCTGCGGAAGTAACCACCCGTGTTGTACCCGGAGGTGTATGTAAAACGGCAGTGAGTATTTCCTGTGCGTGTTCCCGGGTGAAGGATTCCCCGCCGATATGTACCTGGTCATTTTGCAGTTGTATGATCACGCGGGGCACGAAGAAGTGCATGTCCGGGAATCCTATCCCATCATAATGCCGGGATTGAAGACCTGGTACTGTTTCATTCTTAAGATCGTAGGCAAGGTGCCCGAAGAGCCAGTCGCCATGCGTTTGGTGAAATTGCTGTAAAGCGGGAAAAGCGTTTCCGGCGTTTATTTCGAGGGTATACAATGCGTCTGCGGCAAGTACGGCTTCATACCGGTGCCATGGGGAAGGGTAGTTATTATTGTCTAAAAAACAACAAATGTTGAACTGGTTTCCCCAATCCAACATTTGTTGCTTAAATATTTTCTGATTATCAACCGGAAAAGTGTGGAAAATCCTGATAACAATCGTGTTTTTTATGCTTAAAAATCATCATCGTCGTCATCAAAACGATCGTTGAACAGATCCATGTCTTTAAATTCATCGTCGATACCCAGGTCATCGTCATCATCGGTTTTCTTGCCACCTGTGCTGGGACGGCCGCGTTTACCCTTTGACTTAGGCATGTCAAATTCTTCAAAATCAGGATCATAATCATCATCCTCTCCTTTTTCCCAAGCATCATCCATGTCGTCATCATCCTCTGCATCGTCATCGTCATCCTCGTCGTCGTCTTTGCGTTTGGATTTGGATGCAGACTTATCTGATTTCTTTGAGGCAGATTTGGAAGGTTTCACATCTTCATCCTCTTCCTCATCATCATCGTCATCCACCTCTTTCTTAGGCTTGGCCGCAGCTTTGGGAGCGTCTTTTGCAGTCTTAGGAGAAGTAGTTTTTTTGGTCTCTTTCTCTTTATCAGATTTTGATTTCATAATAGGTTACCTTATTTCTTTGCCGTAAAGTTTTAATAGTTTTTTTTATTCGCCAAATTTTTTTTGCTGTTTTTTTTCCTTACTTTTTGCTTCTACTTTTCAAGGATCTGATCGCGTCCGGGTCCGTTGGAAACGTATTTCACGGGAACCCCCAGGTAAGTGTCTACGGCTGCAACAAATGCTTTCATTTCCGCTGGTAACTCGTTGAACTGCTGGCAGGTAGAAGTTTTATCACTCCATCCTTTAAACGTTTCCCATACCGGTTTAATGTCCAGACCGTTAAGCTGGAAGGGCAATTGCTTTGTTTGTTTTCCGTCAATTTCGTAAGCGGTGCAGGCGAGCACTTCGTCAAATTCGTCGAGTACATCGCTTTTTGTCATTACCAGTTGGGTAACGCCGCTCAGCATGCAGGTATAGTTCAGTGCCACCAGGTCGATCCAGCCACAGCGGCGGGGACGGCCGGTTACCGCGCCAAATTCATGACCTGCGGCGCGCAGCTCCTCACCGGTAGCGTCGTGCAGTTCGGTAGGGAAAGGACCGCTACCAACGCGGGTGCAATAAGCTTTGGTAACGCCAATTACTTCTTTGATCCACTGTGGTGCAATACCTAAACCGGTACAAACGCCGGCAGAAATAGTATTGGAAGAAGTTACAAAAGGATAAGTACCAAAATCCACGTCCAGCATACTTCCCTGGGCGCCTTCGGCTAATACTTTTTTACCCGCTTTCAGTTGTTCATTCAGAAAATATTCGCCGCTTACCACGTTCATTTTCTGCAGGAAAGGAATCGCTTCGAAGAACTCAGTTTCCCAGTTGGCAATATCTTCTGAAAATTCATTTATATCGTACTGGCATAACAGCTGCAGGTGTTTCTGCTTCAGTTTCTCGTACGTAGCTTTAAAATCAGGGGATAATACATCGCCTACGCGCAAACCGTTTCTGCCGGTTTTATCCATGTAAGCAGGGCCGATACCTTTTAAAGTAGAGCCGATTTTATCGTTTCCTTTGGCTATTTCTGACGCTTTGTCCAGGGCACGGTGTGTAGGAACAATGATATGCGTTTTTTCAGCAATAAACAGGTTTTTTGTCAGATCTACTCCCAGGGCTGAAATATCTTCGCTTTCTTTTTTGAAAGCCACAGGATCCAGCACCACGCCGTTACCGATCAGGTTAATGGTCTTATCATGAAATACACCGGATGGGATGGTGCGCAATACTACTTTCTGACCGTTTACATACAAAGTGTGACCAGCATTTGGTCCACCCTGGAAACGGGCAATCACGTCGTACCTGCCGGCAAAATAGTCCACAATCTTACCTTTGCCTTCGTCGCCCCATTGCAGGCCTAACAAAACGTCTACCATAATGATTTAATTAAATATCGGAGGTTTGTTGCTTTAAA